>DLZA01000369.1:5526-6674 GCA_003447515.1 Paracoccaceae bacterium | reverse complement strand
ATTAACATTTATCATGGACCACCGAATGGGGGCATTCCAGGCTATAATGGACAGTAAATGTGATCCTTTAGATACTGATTTAAACATTAAGGTGGGATTAAAATGTCAAGAAATAAAAATGAAATTCGCGTTGGCATAGACATTGGGGGAACCTTTACCGACTTCGTTCTCTTTGATGAAAGCAAGCAAGAATTAGTTCTGCACAAGTCATTAACGACCCCCGTTGATCCTTCTTACGGTGCCATGATTGGGATCAAAGAGCTTTTGAAAAAAGCAAAAATGCAATTGAGTGAGGTCACACAAGTTGTTCACGGCACTACTTTGGCCATAAATGCGATCATCGAACGTAAAGGGGCAAATCTGGGGTTTTTGGCAACGAAAGGTTTTCTTGATGTTTTAGAAATGGGAACTGAACAACGCTATGATATTCATGATCTGTTTCTGTCTTATCCCGAACCATTAGCGCCTCGAAGCCAGAGAAAAGAGATAGACGAGCGTATTGATCGGGACGGAAATGTTGTTACCCCGATCAATTTGGACGACCTTCAAAAAGAAATAGAGATACTTCTTACGCACAATATTGACGCCCTAGCTATTTGTTTCATGCACTCTTATGCCAATCCAGTTCATGAAAAGATGGCCAAGGAATTCATCACCAAAAATTTTCCAGACCTGAAAGTATCTATCTCAAGCGAAATTCATCCCCAAATTAGAGAATATGAACGAAGCTCAACGGTAGCATCCAACGCTTATGTTCAGCCCCTGATGTCGACCTATGTCGCAAAATTCCAGGAAGAGCTATCTTTGAGAGGATTTTTAGGGGATTTTCATTTAATTCAATCCTCAGGCGGATTAACTGCGCCCAAAACCGCCTCCGAAATTCCGATCAGGTTTCTGGAGTCCGGCCCTGCTGGGGGCGTTCAGTCAACCGCCGCGGTGGGAGAAAAAATCAACAGATCGGATATCCTGTCATTTGATATGGGCGGCACAACGGCCAAGGCAGCTTTGGTTGAAAATGGAAAACCAAAGATTTCTCCAATGCTTGAGGTCGCAAGAACCAATAGGTTTAAGAAAGGCAGTGGCCTGCCGGTATTTGTGCCGGTAATTGATATGATTGAGATTGGGGCTGGCGGCGGCTCAATAGCCCG
>DLZA01000369.1:0-5119 GCA_003447515.1 Paracoccaceae bacterium | reverse complement strand
GGACCAGCCTGTTACGGCAAAGGCGGCAAGTTACCGACAGTTACTGATGCCAACCTTGTTCTGGGGTATCTCGACTCGGGATATTTCCTTGGCGGCACTATGTCATTAGATAAGGCTGCGGCTTTGGATGCGATTGCAGACCTTTCTAAATCACTGGGGCTATCCACACTCGCCACAGCTTCTGGGATTTATGACCTTGTTTGTGAGAATATGGCTGCTGCTGCCCGCGTCCATATTGTGGAAACTGGCAGAGACCCAAGGGGCTATGCGATGGTTGCGATGGGCGGCGCAGGCCCGCTTCATGCTGCCGCGGTAGCCGAGAAATTAGGCATAAAAGAAATCATCATTCCCGCCGCTTCGGGTACCGCGTCAGCCCTTGGTTTTCTGGGCTCGCCGATTAGCTTTTCGGTGACAAAATCAAAACCTATAGAGTTTAACAATTTTGACGCTGCGGCAATCGAAGTTTTTTTGAAACAGCTGGAAGAAGAAAGTTCGATAAAACTTTCAGAAGCCGGGCACACTGGCTCCGTTAATATCCTAAGGCAGGCTGATCTGCGGCTCGTTGGCCAAATGCATGAGCTGACAATTGATTTACCCTCGGGGAGGCTTACAACCGCATCAATTGAAAAAATAAAAGTGGCTTTTTTCGAAGAATATGAGCGTAGGTACACCCACGTGAAAGAAGGAGCAGAAATTGAGATATTGAATTGGCACCTAACCTGTTATGGCCAAACCCCAAACAGTTCCGGAAAACTGAACCCGAAAGAGAATGCTTCACCTGCGATGAAGGGTATGCGGGAAGCGTGGGTTGCCGCGCACCAAGAATTCATGGAAGTGCCTGTTTATGATCGTTACAGCCTGAATGTTGGAACCGAAATATCGGGGCCCTTAATTGTGGAAGAAAATGAGGCAACCACAATAGTTCCGGCAAATTTTGAATTAACTGTTGATCAAAATTTGAATTTGCTTCTGAAACGTGATGGCCTAACTTCGGTGCAGAAAACGACGTTTCAAAATTTAACATATGAAGAGCAAATAAAGGCGATTACCGCTGATCCGGTTGGATTGGAGATTATGTGGAGCCGGCTGATAAATATAGCAGAAGAATGCTGGTATGCGGTTATCAGGACGGCGTTTTCCCTAATTATTGGTGAAGCTCAGGATTTCGCCTGTGAGATTCTGGATCCGGCTGGCCGTCAAATAGTCCACTCTCCGCGCGCAATGCCAGTCTTTAATCTCACGCTTCCAATTGCCGTTAACGCCATGCTGAAGCGTTTTCCCCTCGATTCTATCAAAGAAGGTGATGTTTTAATCACCAACGATCCATGGCTTTGTGCCGGACATCTTTTCGATATCGCCATAGCAGTGCCTGTCATTGTCGAAAAGAAGGTTGTAGCCTTTGTCGGAGTGGTTGGTCATGTAAGCGATATCGGCGGCACAAAAGACAGCCTTAATGCGAGAGAAATTTTTGACGAAGGTTTCCAGATTCCGCCAATGAAATTGTATAGAGCAGGTGTGCCAAACCGGGATTTGCTGGAATTACTGGAAGCAAATGTGCGTCTGCCAGATCAAGTTCTTGGCGATTTGAACGCGCTTGTTGCAGCAGCAATGACGGGCCGCGAGAGAATAAAATCATTCATTGAAGAATACGGACTGGAAGATTTAAAAGCACTGACAACAGTCGTACAGGATAAATCTGAAGCAGCGATGCGCAAATCAATCAGGGAAACACCGGACGGCATCTACGAAAATGTAATACAGGGTGACGGACTGACGGATGCGTTGAGTTTCCCCGTCCAAGTGAAAATTGAAGGCGACAGTATTTCGGTAAGGTTTGACGGTTCACCCCCACAATTAAGTCGGGGGGGTAGCAACTGCACTCTGACATACACAAAAGCGCACGCGACTTATCCATTAAAATGTATCTTCTCTCCGGAAATCCCGGGAAATGCCGGATGTTATAAACCGATAACAGTGGATGCCCCGGCTGGCAGTATGCTGAATTGCGATAGGCCAGCTTCTGTCAATATTAGAACGCGAACGGGTTGGTATATCGGACCGAACATATATTTAGCTTTGGCAGATGCCACCCCGCACCGGGTGCAGGCCTTTACGGGCCTGCCTTCCAGTGCCCAATTCTACGGCGTTGAGGAGAATGGGAGGTTATACAGCGACCATCTATTCCAAGGCGGCGGGCAAGGTGCGTCTGCTGGCAGTGACGGCAAATCCGCTCTTCTTTATCCAACCAGTGCGGCAAACACGTCTGTTGAAATGTTTGAGGCCAGAGTCCCCGCAGTGGTTTTGCGAAAAGAGTTGATTGTTGACAGTGGCGGAGCAGGTAATTTCCGCGGGGGATTAGGTCAGGTGATCTCCACCAGAAAACTAAAAGAGGATGGAAATTCCTGCCAAATCGGAATCTTCCCTATGGGAATACATTCAGAAGTTGAGGGTCTTTTCGGTGGGCAATCCGGAGGGTATTCACGCGGCATAATACATCGGGCAAAAGATATTGAATACGATGTAGGCACCGGAGGATTGGCCGAACTTACCGAGATGAATGAAGTTGCAGAGCTATATATAGCAGGAGGTTCAGGCTATGGAGACCCTTTAGCCCGACCATTCGAAACTGTGCAAAGGGATATTGATGAGGGATACATAAGCCAAAAATGTGCCACGGAAATATATGGCTGTGTTGTCAAAAAGGACAGGGTGATCGATATAGAGGCTAGCGACGTTTTGAGGAAGGCGATGCGAGACGGAACGACCTAGATTAAAATTTTACCGAGTGCCAGAACAATCATTCAACCATCTCAAGGGCAGTACGAATTGCGCTTGAGAGGCCCAGAATAACGGGAACGCCCGCGGTCTCTCTAATGACTTTCTTGGTTTCGTTTGTGTAACTTATGCAATCAAGGATTATAAGGTCCAGATCATGCCTGCCTGCAGCCTGCCCTGCTAATACTGCCTCTTCTTTTGTCGCGTTAGGCAGCAGAGAAAGAGAAACCACATAATATCCGTTTTCTTCCCATCGGAGCTGACATGCGGCGCATTGCCTTTGCAAGGGAGAGAAAACACATATCTTTCCAGTCGGTAGGCACCCTTTAACCATGGAAGACAGCGTGTTTGAGGGAAACAGTACGCCTTTGAAATCTTGCCATTCAGGAAATGTTCCCGTGCAGAGCATGATCACAACATCTACACCTGACATCTTTAATTCGTTCAGTTTGTCTGCGCCGTTGGAAATAACCTGCTTTTTACTTAAGCTAATCCCCTCTCCGCTGGGTAGCCGCGTGAATAAAGCATCTTTATTATCCACTGGCTGAAACAGCTCTAACTCGTCCCGGCTAAATCCATCAAGCGCCCCTTTTAGAACCAGTTGCGCTGACCCTTTTGCAAGGCGATGGAATTCTTCATCAACCTCCAAACGCGGACTTTGGCCAACGACAAGGGCTCCTATTCTAGGTTCCAACATTCCCTCCTTAATCCGGCGAACTTGATACTATCTGGCTATATCACCCACAACGCGAACGCGTGCTCTGACCGCATTGCCCGGTATATATGCCAATGGCAAATCTTCCATATCAACGACCCTGACCGTGTCCTTATCAGCCCCTGCAGCCATGGCGCGCTGGGTGGCAATTTGTGTTGCTTCAAGCAATAAATCGTCACGCGTCATATCATTGAAAACGCGGTCCACCTCACCGCTAATTTGCGCCATTGCTGCGCCAACCGCATTGGCAACATCAGCATGTATGACATTGATAACGTCGCTTATGCCATCCATTTCTTTAGGACAGAGCATTGCGCCTCCCCCAACCACTAGCAGTGGAATTTCTGCATTATCAGTTTTCATACTATCCACAGTTTGCTCTAGTGTTGCATTGACCGCTTCTTTTATTTGTGAAACTTTTTGCTTTGAAATTTCGCTGACTAAGGCAGGGTCACCTAATTCAAGGTCGTTTGAGGCAACTGCAATATCTGTGAGCGTCAATTGGTTGCCGCCAAAAATGCGCGCAGTTTGCTGCAACCGATGCCCAACACTCTCAGGGCCTATTTTGAGTGGGTCGCTTTTTACAATCGTTCCCCCACCAATCCCGATGGACACAACATCGGGCATCCGAAAAAGGGTGCGTACACCACCAATTTCAACGACGTTATTGGCCTCTCTTGGATAGCCGTTACGGATGCAACCGACATCACTGGTGGTGCCGCCGATATCAACGACCATTGCATTTTCAATTCCGGACAGGAAAGCTGCGCCACGCATACTATTTGTCGGCCCCGAAGCGAAGCCAAATACCGGCGTATCACGCGCAATGTCAGATTTTGTGACAGTACCGTCATTTTGAGTGATAAATAACGGCGCATTTAGTCCACTTCTTTTTATGGCTTTTTCAAAAGCATCCACCGTACTTTCAGAAAGGTCCTGCAAGCTTGCATTGAGAATCGTGACACTTTCCCTCTCAAGAAGCCCAATCCGCCCAAATTTATTTGAAACACTAATTCTGAGGCTCGGATCTTCGTTTAACAAAATCTCCTCAGCTCTTATTTCACAAGCATCCGTCAGGGGTGAAAATATGCTGCTGATGGCGACAGCGCTTATCTCTGATTTTTTGATATTCTGGGCGATCTTGAGCAGTTCTTTCTCATCCAAAGGCAACAGTGGGCGACCATCATATTCATGGCCACCCTCAACCATATAAATATCGCCATTTACTAGGGTTCTTAGGTCTTCAGGCCAATCAATCATCGGATAGAGACTTGCACTAGCCGGAAGGCCAATTCTTATTGAAGTGACTTTGTTTAGGTGCCGCCTTTGAACAACTGCATTCACAAAATGTGTGGTTCCAATCATCACAGCTTCGACTTTTTTACAGCTAGCTGGATAGGATGTTACGAGGTTTTTTAATACGGTTTCGATTCCGTCGTTAATCTCATCAGTCGTTGCCGTTTTACAGGACGCAATAATAACTTCGCCCTCGATCAAGACTGCGTCCGTATTCGTTCCGCCTACATCAATACCAATACGCATTTATTTCATACCTTATCAAAAATGCATTCATAATCGAGATCGAAGCCAAAAGCCCTAGGGCCAACGGCATCCAAGCCTGCCTGCGTC
>DLZA01000202.1:1018-7336 GCA_003447515.1 Paracoccaceae bacterium | reverse complement strand
TTTTCATGAGCGTATCCGGGCTGTATACGTTAGAAGCTTCAAGGTATTGAAGTGACTGTTTGTGAGTGCGCCCAACACCGTCGGTGCGCCATTTAGCGCCTGTGGCCAAAGCTACATTGGGGATGCCGTAGCTGAGTATATCGTCAGCGGTCAGGGTCGACCGGGTAAAGAGTTGGGCGTTGGGTTTGTCAGTTAGTTGACTGATGCGCCAGTCGCGTACGCGAGCCCACTCTGCGAGCCCAGGGAGACTGCTTTCGAGTGTGATACGACCACCTAATTTTTCACAAGTTTCGGCCAGAGTAACTTCCGCTCCGCGTTTTGTGAGAGTGCGAGCGGCTTCTAATCCTGTGGGGCCACTGCCGATAATTAGGTGCGGGTAGGTTTCCAGTGGTTTTAGGTGCTCTGGGTGCCAGCCGCGACGCCATTCTTCACCCACTGTGGGGTTTTGGGTGCAGCGCATGGGCACGTTTGTATTGTCGCCAGCCGTGCAGATATTACAGCCGATGCATTCGCGGATGTCGTTTGTTCTGCCCTGTTCGATTTTAAGTGGAAGGTATGGATCGGCGATGGAAGGCCGTGCCGCACCAATCAGATCGAGGTGGCCCGATTTGATCAGGCGAACCATTGTATCTGGTGAGGTGTAGCGGCCTACGCCGACGACTGGTTTGGTAGTCACAGATTTAACGAAGGCGGTGTAGGGCTCTTGGAAACCTTCTTTTGCAAAGCGAGAGGTTTGACTGTCGTTGGTCCAATCGGAGAGATTCACATCCCAAAGATCAGGTTCTTCGGCAAGCGCTTCGATGACATCGCGGCCTTCGTTTTGATGTTCGATACCGTCAGAACCAAGGAGTTCTTCGACAGCGAAACGAATGGCGATGGCGCAAGTGTCGCCCACAGTGTCTTTGAGATCGCTCACCACTTCGCGAAATAGACGCAGTCGGTTTTCGAAACTGCCACCATAGTGATCTGTACGGTGATTGTGACGGCACAAGAGGAAGTGTTGTAGGATCGTCATGTCGTGGCCAGCGTAAGCGTAAATAATGTCGAAACCAGCTGTTTTCGCACGTTTGGCAGCATCCACATACCAACTCCGTAGGTTTTTAATATCGGTAAGGTCCATTTCGCGTGCCTGGAGAGGGCCGCCCCAATCGACAGCTGCGTGGGATGGGGCGATTGCTGGTTCGCGGGAGTACAGGTTTGGCGAGTGGGAGCCGCCGTGCACGAGCTGGATGGCAGCGAGGGAGCCGTGTTCATGCACTGCATCTGTCATAAGGCTTAGGGCGGGGATGTCGGCGTCAGACCAGAGGCGGCCCTCGTTTGCAGGCGATAAATCAGATGTTGGGTGAATTTCGGTCTCTTGCGTGCAGACAACGCCCCAGCCACCTTCAGCCTTGACACCGCGATGTGCTGCTTCTGCGTTGGGATGGCGATAGCCCATACCGGTGCAATGGGGCACTTGATAGAAACGGTTGCGTGTCTTGTGTGGGCCAATTTGGACCGGCTCAAAAAGGATATTGAAGCGAGGATCGCGCACTTTAGTAATGCCATTCTTTGCGAGAAAGCACTGATAGTGCTTCAGTGATGCGCTTGAAGCTGTCGGCAGCGCGTTTTACGGTGGTGCGGGCGCGCAGGTAGCCGTGCACGAGACCTTGTTCGTTAATCCAGACGGAGCGTCCACCAGCGGCTTGTATTGCTTCGTGGTAGAGGCGAGATCCGTCGGTGATGGGGTCACATTCAGCTGAAATGATAACTGAGGGCGGCAAACCCTCGAAGGAGGTGTCGTCAAGCGGTGTGGCAGTAGGATCGTCTCTTGGCCGCTCACCATTTTTGTAACGAATACCCTCGTAGAAGAGAATTTCGTCACGGGTTAATAGCGGCGCATTTGCGTGTTCAATGAAAGTACCTGCTTCGATGTCGCCTCCAAAACTGCCATAGACCAAGACTTGGCCAATTAGCTGCGGATTATTGCGGAGGACAGCTGCAACGGTAGCGGCGAGGTTGCCACCTGCGCTATCCCCTGCGAGCAGAATGGGCGTATTGGTTGTTGTAAGGATGTGACGAGTGGCAGCTAGACAGTCGTCGTGCATGGCTGGGTGCAAATGCTCGGGGGCCATGCGGTAGTCGACAGAGACTACGTCTAAGCCTGTGCAGTCACAAATTTCGGCGCAGACATCATCATGGCTTTCCAGTCCACCAACGACAAAGCCGCCGCCATGGAAGTACATCACGGTAGCTGGGGCGTCGTTTGATGTGTAGTGGCGCGTTGGGATAGTGCCGATCAGTTGATCAGATGCGGTGACACCTTCTGGGTAGCCGCGAAAGAAAGCGCCGCACATTTTGTCGTAGATTTTACGTTGTTGGTCTACCGTGTAGGTCACTGTTTCAGGGGGATAGTACTCACCCGTTTTGTGGATGAAGTCCCATGTTTCAGCATCGATTTTTTTGCGATAATCCATAGACAGACGTTAGGGAAGCAGGAGCCTCTGTGCAAGCTTGACGCAGCACTGTGTTGCACCGTTACTTTATTGAAGAACTTCGTAAGGGGGAAGAATGCTGATCACAGAGGTGGGATACACACATTAGGATGCCTCGTGGTGCACCAAAGGCGTTGTTATGTTGGCCGCACTGTCACTGATTTGTTTATCGCTGACGGCGCGTATTTTGGAGAGGGTGAGTATGGGCACTGCAGCGGTGATTATTCCCAAAATAGGGGCAGGCGTGTATTTAAGAGCCCCATCAACAGATGCTCGGTCCGGATTACCCGTGACCGGAATGCTATTGCTTATCAGAGACTTGGCCGATGGGCTGCTAACTCACCTTGCGCGACAGAGCGAACATCGCTGTAGTGATGCCGAGGATTATCATCGAGGCAAGCGGTAAGGTAGCGGGACCGAAGGTCTCGTACACAAAGCCACCGCCCATGGCGCCGAGGCCTTGACCGCCGAAAAACGCAGAGGCGTTTAGTGCGAGAGCCAACTGGGCGAGTGGTCCTGCGGTTTCCATTAGGCGAGCTTGTAAAGGTGCGAGGCACAAAGCCCAGCCCACGCCGAAGCAGACGAAAGCGGGGTAAGAGACCAGGTAGATTTGGGGTGCTGCCCAAAGCACGAGAAAGCAAAAAACGGTAAAGCTAAGGCCGGCAATGATTGCACCCTCACGGCCTAATGCACGAACGATTTGATAAGAAAATGCGTTGCCAATCATGGACGCAATTCCCGAAATAAAGAGCGCTATTGTGAACGCAGATCGTGGTGCACCACCCACCTCGACAAACCAGAAGGCGATCATGGAATAAGTTAAAAAACCACCACAGATCAGGCACGCTGTGGTAGCGATGGTCAAGCCTGTGGCAGGTTTTGAGAGCACGGCCCACATCGCTGCAAAGGATGCGCGTGTACCTCGCACATCGCTTCGTACGCCAAAGGCCACCGCAAGCACGGCCGAAAGGGCGGCGAAGCCTGCGGTGAACCATGTAGCACGCCAGCCAAGAGCTTCACCAACGGCGCTAGAAATGGGCATTGCGATGACTATCGACGCAGTCAGTCCCCCAAAAACGACTGACATTGCGGCAGGGCGGTGTTCTTCTGAGACGATGGAGGCCGCGATAACCGAAGCTGTAGGCATAACAGAGGCCGCACCCAGCGCCATAATAATTCTTGCGGCCATTGCCTGTTCCCAATCTTGTGCAAGGCCGAGACCGATCGCGCCAACTGCGAGTAGAATGAGAGAGGCTAATAAGACTGTGCGGCGTTGCCAGTGGCCAATGACGGCCTGAGCTATGGGTGCACCAAAGGCCAGAGAGAAGGAGAAGGCCCAGACAAGGGCTGAAATGCCTGCTGCGGTTATGCCAAGGCCAGCGCGCATTTCGATTTGTACCGCAATAAGTGCAAGGGATCCCCAGCTGGCGCAGAACTGGCAAAAGCCGAGGATGATGAGGATTGGCCAAGCGCGTCCCATTGGAATTTCCTTAACGAAGATTGTGACTCAAATGGGCAAGACAGCGTGTTATCACGTCAAGCTTTACGTAGCGTTCTTAAACCTTGCCTTCCAACCCATCAGCTGCCGAACCAGCACCAGGTATTCGCATTTCAAAGACTTCGTTCACTACGGTATAGTCGTAGTATCCCATGCGAGCGATGGGACGGATTTTAGGGATGTCGAGTTTGCCGTCAGATGTCAGGACGTGGTCTTCGACGTGAATTTGTTCAACGCGCCCAAAGACGATATCCACCGTACCGACGGGCGAGTTTCCGGGCAGGCGATGTGTTGAGATGTAAGAGCATTCGAAATGACAAGGGCTCTCTGCAACCATAGGCGCGGGGGCCTGTTTGGCTATTTTTTTATTGACGCCTGCGTGGTCAAACTCGTCTACTTTGGAGTCAAAAGCTTGGGCAGATTTATTCACTGCTTCGCGCAAATCGTAGGTGGCCATGTTCCAGATAAACCAGCCTGTTTCCTCAGCATTTTGGACAGTGTCTTTGCGACGGCCATCCGGGTATTGATTGGCGGCGAACATCACCATGGGTGGGTCAAAGGTTAGGTTTTGCCATTGTGAGTAGGGTGCGAGATTACAAATGCCATTACCAGAAATGGTCGAAAGCCAGCCGATGGGGCGCGGCACAGTGCAGGCTTTAAATGCCGAAAACGGAAGAGGATTCGGGTCGGTGTTGGGGTTATAGTCCATTTTTTGCTTTCTTTTGGTTTGGCACCAGGATTGGCGTAGGGTGCGTGCAAGTCAAGGTTGGTTCTTGGGGGTGGCTGGGGTAAACATTTAGCAATGCAAAGGAATATCGTATGGCACTTTCACTTGCCGAGGGGCATATTACTAAGAGTTTGTTTGGCGACGCAGAGCTTTCTGTTCTGTTTTCTGAGAGTGCTGAGGTGCGCGCCATGCTACTGGTTGAAGGCGCGCTTGCAACCGCACAAGGTGAGATAGGGATCATTCCCAAGGAAAGTGCCTTGGTGATAAATTCTATGGTACGGGACGTTTTGATTGACCCTGGTACTTTGGCGGATGGGATGGCCAAGGACGGAATTGTTGTGCCGTCGCTAGTGGCTGGTTTTGTAGCGGCGATGGAGGCGAGTGCAGAGGGCAAAGGGCATGCAGGGTTTGTGCACAAAGGGGCCACTTCGCAGGATATTCAGGATACGGGATTGGTACTCCGGTTACGCCGAGTGTTTGACCTTTTTGATCAGCGAATGGTTGGCTTGCTGGATACGTTTAGGGATCAGGCAGTAACTTATCGCAGTATGCCGATGGCGGCGCGAACGCGGCATCAACTTGCGACGCCAACTGCGCTAGGAGCGCGGATTGCAGGCTGGGGCATACCATTTGTGCGCCATCGTAAACGGCTGGAACAAATGCGTGAACGGGTTTTGGTATTGTCGCTTGGTGGTGCGTCTGGGAACCTCTCCGCATTTGAAGGACACGGGTTCGCCTTGGCAGATGCAATGGCTGAGGAGTTGGGCCTGTTTGTGCCGGATGTACCGTGGCACTCTGCCCGGGATGGAATTATGGAATTTGCGAACTTATGTGGTTTGATCTGTGGGAGCTTAGGCAAGGTTGCGCAGGATCTACTATTTTCGGCGCAGATTAGTGATGGTTTGTGGGCCGGTGCTGCAGGGGGATCGAGCACGATGCCGCATAAAGCAAATCCGACTGGGGCTGAGGTGATGTTAGCACTCGCGCGGCAGGGTCACGGGTTGGTTGCGCAGATTTCTGGGGCTGCAATCCACGCACAAGAACGCGATGGCGCTGCTTGGTCACAAGAGTGGTTGGCTTTGCCCTCTTTAGTCGTAGCAACGGGGGCTGCGTTGCAACATGCGCAAGAATTGATGGGTTCTTTGCAAGTAGACATGGGTGCTATGGCTCAAGTGCTTGACGACACCAATGGGTTGATGATGGCAGAGGCGGCAAGTTTTGCGTTAGCAAAACACATGGCGTTAAGCGATGCGCGTATTTTGGTGAAGAGTGCCTGTGCTAAAGCGGTGAAAAGTGGGGAACATCTCCGTGAGGTCCTAGCACGGGAAACAGTGCTTGCAATCGATTTAGACGCTGTGTTCGATGTGGGCAACGCATTGGGTGAAAGCGGAACAATTGTTGATCGCTTTTCGGCGGCGATTACGTCTGACGTTTAGAGCGTTTCTGGCACTTGTATAACTGGGCAGTTGCTTGAAGCCATATGATCAGGTTGGCTTTTGGCTGCTGTCTTTCAAGAGGCATGTAATATAAATTTTGAGGCTAAAGAGTGTAAAAGTGATGATTTTTGGACAGAGTTTGTGGCACTGCAGTCAAAGAGCGGCAGTTAGTAGGCAAAATTT
>DLZA01000202.1:0-629 GCA_003447515.1 Paracoccaceae bacterium | reverse complement strand
CGCGTTTCCGAGCACAATCATTTTAATTTCGTGCGTTGCCATTAAAAACATGCGCTTGGATTAAATTAAGAAATTGAATTGAGTACGATCCGCAAGAATGTCTGTATGGCACTTGAATGGATGGAGGTTTCAGAAAATATATGTTGGACCGACCGCTCTGGAAGTGCGGGTGTGATTGCAAAACTTTCATGCGATGCAATCATAATGAATTTCTGGTGCATCAATCTGTTAGATCCATTCGTCATTTTTTAGACTCTTCAAAAAGTTATTTAATTAGTTTTTTTACTGAAAGCTTCTCACAGCTTTGCATTTAGTTTTATGCGCTTTGGGTGAAATTTTTGAGTTTGGGCTTGGCGTAACACGATCAGGTGAATGATTTGTTTATTTGTCCAGGGATGCTTCCCACGGCGAATAACGGTTACGCTTATCTTAGATAACAAGGATACTGGTGGGGCTAGGAGTGGGCAGGACGCAGCGTTCGTCTTTGTCCAATGGCTCTACCTAAGATCCATCGGACGCGCCACTATTGTTTTGAGCGGTCATGTTCTGTCAGCTACGGGCTGATGTGTCTCGTCATCACTCCTCGGGAGCTGAGTAGCATAGTCGAGAGATTTTTTTGGTTTTGGCAA
>DLZA01000164.1 GCA_003447515.1 Paracoccaceae bacterium | reverse complement strand
TAAGTTGTTGCAGCCGTTGTTGGATTATGTGCGGGACAAAAATTCGGTCCGTCTAATTGGTCCGTCCGATGCTACACAAAAGGCTGCGACGGTTGCGATGGTCGGACAAAAACCTGGAGCAAAACTAGCGGCTGAGTTGGCACCACTAGGTGTTATGGCAGGTGGAGGGGATTTCTACGGTGTGCGCTGCATGGACGCGATGGGCATTGATCCAAGTTTTGGTGCACTGCGTGTCAGTTTTGTGCATTATACCACTCAAGAAGAAGTGAAAAAATTGATCAATGCGCTAGATCACGTCCTATAAGGAAAATAGAACCTAAAAGTTTAGCCGACAATGAACAAAACACCAATTATTTTATGGGTCCGTCGCGATTTACGACTGGCTGATAATCCCGCTTTAGCCCATGCGCTGATGCAAAACCGTCCTATTATCCCCGTGTTTATTCACGATGAACTTATTGAAGGGCTTGGTGCTGCACCAAAGTGGCGGTTTGGCTTAGGGATTGAGGTGTTTGCCGAGAGCCTTAACGCGATTGGGTCAAAGTTGACCCTGCGCCGTGGTAAAGCCATGGACGTGATCAAGGCGCTTGTTAGGGAAACTGGTGCTAACGAAGTTGTTTGGTCCCGCGCTTATGATCCTGCCGCCATTGCGCGGGATACGGATGTAAAGTCCAACCTTAAAAACATTGGCGTGTCTGCAAATAGCTTTGCTGGCCATCTGATGTTCGAACCATGGACAATAAAAACCAAGGCAGGCGGATTTTTTAAAGTTTATTCACCAATGTGGAGGGCGGTGAAAGATACTCCAGTTGCAGAGTGTATTGAGGCTCCAGACTCTATGATGGCACCTGAAAGCTGGCCCGCCAGCGATGATTTAGCCGATTGGCAAATGGGTGCCGCCATGCGTGGTGGGACCGATATCGTAGGTCAGTACGTCTGCGTCGGCGAGGCTGATGCTGAGGCAAGGTTGCTTGGATTTATAAACAGTGCGGTGGAACGCTATAGGTTAGACCGGGACTTCCCCAGCATTGAAGCCACATCGCGACTTTCGGAAAACCTCACCTACGGTGAAATTGCACCACGGCGAATTTGGCACACAGGCCAACGCGCTATGGCCGAAGGAGCCGTGGGTGCAGAGCACTTCTGTAAGGAGCTTGTCTGGCGCGAGTTTGCCTATCATTTGCTTTATCATACGCCACATATCCTCGAGCAAAACTGGCGTGAGGAGTGGAATGGTTTTAAGTGGCGTGGTGACAGCGATGACGCTGAAGCATGGCGCCGCGGCATGACAGGCGAGCCTATGGTCGATGCAGCTATGCGCGAGTTGTATGTGACCGGCACGATGCACAACCGTTTACGTATGATAGTTGGTTCGCATTTGACTAAGCATCTTTTGACAGACTGGAAAATTGGATTAAAATGGTTTGAGGATACGCTGATTGACTGGGATCCTGCCTCAAACGCTATGGGATGGCAGTGGATTGCGGGTTGTGGTCCCGATGCTGCACCATATTTTAGGGTTTTTAATCCAGAAACGCAGGGTGAGAAGTTTGATGGAGAGGGTCGCTATCGTGGTATTTATTTAAACGGTTGGAAAGACCAAGATGGGCATTCTCGTACGGATGATTTTTTCAAAGCTGCGCCTAAACGTTGGAATTTGTTATCAACTGACCCAAGGCCAAATCGTATTGTTGGGTTGAAAGAGGGCCGCGATAGAGCGCTTGCTGCCTATTCAGATTTAAAGTCATCTGATTGACATTGTTCAAGCGAAAGGGTTGGCAGTGCAAACAGCATTGATTAGTCTACACATTACATCAGGGGGGGTGATTTATGGCCGTTTATACATCCACTGAGGGACAAAGAGATCTACCACGTTACTTTGCTCTGGCATTCCATCAGTTAAAAAAAATAAAAAAAGGTGCATTGGATATTACACTGCCTGATGGCCGTATTTTTCAGGTAAAAGCCTTAAATGAAGGACCTAAAGCGCGGGTTGACGTTTTAAATTATGACGTGTTTTCACGTCTTGCACGAGATGGAGATATGGGGTTTTCAGATGCCTATCTCGACGGTTGGTGGACTTCTCCTGATTTACAAGCCTTTATGGACTTGGTGTTTGCCAACAACGAAGAAATGGGGCATGGATTTCCCGGTGGATTTATTCTGCAATACTACGAACGCTTTTTTCATTGGTTGCGTGGAAATTCCAAAGGTCAAGCACGAAGAAACATCTCCTATCATTATGATCTGGGCAATGACTTTTATTCCAAATGGCTTGACGAAACGATGACCTATTCTTCGGCATTGTTTAAGACAAAACAAGAAGACATGGCTGAGGCGCAGAGACAAAAATATGAGTTATTATGTGATGAAATGGGCATGTCAGATGGTGATCACCTGTTAGAAATCGGCTGCGGTTGGGGAGGCTTCGCGGAATACGCGGCAGGTACACGTGGGGCGCAGATGACCTGTTTAACCATTAGCCAAGAACAGCACGACTTTACCAAAGAGCGAATGTTCAATGCAGGTTTGGCTGAAAAGGTTGAGGTTATAATGCGTGATTACCGGGACGAAAAAGGTATGTATGATGGGGTCGCTAGCATCGAGATGTTTGAAGCTGTTGGAGAAAAATACTGGCCCACATATTTTAATGCGGTTTACGATCGTCTTAAGCCTGGAGCAAATGCTAGCTTACAAATCATAACTATCAGCAATGAGCTATTTCCTAAGTACCGAAAAGCAGTTGATTTTATCCAAAAACACATATTTCCCGGGGGAATGTTGCCAAGCCCAAATGCGCTTCGCGAACAAGTTGAACAGGCGGGTATGACATACCTAAAATCAGTTGAATTTGGCGAAAGTTATTCGATCACACTGCGACGTTGGTTCGATGCTTTTAATGAGGCTTGGCCCGAGATCACCAATGATAGCTTTGACCAACGTTTCAAAAATATGTGGGATTTTTATCTTACAAGTTGTGCGTCGGGCTTTCACTATGGCACTACCGACGTAACACAGATGACAATCCAGCGCCCCAAGTAACTCTAGTTGGTCATGGGACTATGCTGTATCATTAGAGTAAATTTTATAGCACTGGCTGAAACTAGATCTCGCGTCCTTATTA
>DLZA01000384.1:9679-10705 GCA_003447515.1 Paracoccaceae bacterium | reverse complement strand
GCCGAAGTCAGAATAAAATTCCACCGAAGCATCTACGTCATGGCTGAAGCAATTGAAATGGTCAATGCGCAGTGGTTTGACACCACGATAAAGCTCGTATTTCTGATGGATTGGCGCCAACCGTTCCATTTTATGGTAAAATTCAAGTGGGATACCCATATTATCAGAAGTCAGAAGTGTTCTGCCTTGAAATGGGCGGTCCACCCATGATGTTGGACGACCTTTTACTTTAAAATATGCTTCAGCACGGTCAAGGTCATCTTCATCGAAAGTCTTAAACCCCATAACCTCTACAGTGCCTGGTTGATCAGATTTTTGTAGAATTATGCAATGGTGTCCCCGTTCCTCCATGGCCCGCAAGTATATATGGGTATCACTTTTATCAGTGACCTGAAGACCGAGAATTTCTGTGTAGAACTTACATGACGCAACGAGGTCTTTTACATTAAGGCACACATGGCTCAAGCGAATAATGTTGAAGTCAGGATATAGGTTAGGGGCAGGTACGGACATTTAGAACGCTCCTAGTTTTGTAATTTTGTGCTTACCAGTCGCAAATCCGATGTGTTTCTGTTCCATATAGAATTCAAACGACCAGTCCCCGCCATCGCGTCCAATACCACTGGCTTTTACACCACCGAACGGTGTTGGGAGGTGGCGAACATTCTCGGAGTTCACCCAAATCATCCCAGCCTCCATTTTCTCCGTAAACCGCAGGGCGCGGGTAAGATCATTGGTCCAAACATAACCAGTTAAACCATAGTCAGTATCATTTGCTATTTCCAATGCCTCGTCTTCGGTCGAAAAAGAAATTGACGTAAGGACAGGACCAAAGATTTCTTCTTGAGCAATACGCATTTTGTTGTTTGCTTTTGTGAACAAAGTTGGACGGATAAAATAGCCTTCGCTCTCCATAACTTGTCCTCCAGCAGCGACAGTTGCGCCATCTGCCCTCGCAATATCAAAATAACTCGTGACTTTGTTAAAGTGTTCTTCACTTACAAGAGGTCCAATTTCAGTCTTTGG
>DLZA01000384.1:0-9288 GCA_003447515.1 Paracoccaceae bacterium | reverse complement strand
AAATCATCACGAATGGTATCTTGTACCAACAAACGAGACGAAGACGTACATCGCTCCCCATTTATGGAATAGATCATAAAAATTGCAGCATCCAATGCACGATCCAAATCGGCATCTTCAAAAACAATAACAGGGTTTTTTCCACCAAGTTCTAGGTGATTGCGCTTAAGCGTATCAGCCCCTTGCTTGATGATCAGACTGCCCGTTTGGCTTTCTCCCACAAATGCAATCGCCTTGATTTTTGGATTTTGGCATAAAGCTTTTCCTGCAACCTCACCAAATCCATTTACGGTGTTCAAAACACCAGCAGGCAGACCTGCCTGATGTGCAATTTCGACTAATAAACGTGCCGTTAGTGGTGACGCTTCAGCGGGTTTGTGCACCACAGTACAACCTGCTGCCAGAGCAGGTGCAATTTTCCAAGTGGATAGCATGAAAGGGGTATTCCACGGAGTTATGATACCCACTGGGCCAATTGGTACGCGCGTTGTAACATTCATAAGTGTTGGTGATTTCAAATGTTGACCATCGCGGGCTTGCACAACCTGATCCGCAAAATAACGAAAGTTTTCAGCTCCCCGTAAGGCCGCTTTAGACATAAATTTGTAGGCCTGCCCAGTATCCCAACATTCACATAGCGCTATTTCTTCAGCACGTTCTTCAATCCCATCCGCAATCCGGATTAAAACTTCTCTCCGTTCCAGCGCAGGCATTTCACGCCAAGCAGAAAATGCCTCATGTGCAGCATCTGCCGCAAGGTCAATATCTTCGGTTGAGCCATGAGCTACATTGCAAATAATTGACTTGTCGACTGGCGAATGAGTCTGGAAAGTACCCTGGGATCCAGCTACATCGTCTCCCGCGATACAATTTAGAACACCTACTTCACGAAATCGTTTGAGGTGAATATCAAGTTTTGCGATATTTTCTTCAAGCACGGTCATGCAATATCCTCCATATTGTCTCGGATGTTCCCAAATTTAGCTGAGAAGACATTATCAATGTCGCGCATCTCTGCTGACAAAGCGATGGACCTAGTTTCCATAGCCTTAGCCATGAAATTCTTTAAAGCTGAAAAAATAACAGTTAACGCGTCCAGCTTCACATCATGAGGTCGCCCTTCACGTAATCGAATGCTTAGGTCAATAAACCCGTGTGTTGGGTTGCCATCGGCTATTGCGAAATGCTCTACTCGCACTGCGCGCACTCGAATTCCTGCTAAGGGAAATGTTTGGACATTAGCCGCCGAAACACGAATAGCATCACATAAAGCATCTATATCTACAACATCTTCAATGTTAGCAGAATACTCAATTTGAAAGTGTGGCATCACATACCCTAAAAACGTTGTTTTTTATCAATTTAAGAAATCTATATTTTACTTGCAAACACATCATTTTACATCAGCGACTTCAGATTGAATTCAATATCAGCTGCATGTTCTGGAAGTATTGTTTTACCCACCTCCAGTAACCGTTTTCCAATCATGTAGACACTAGGGGCGTTCATAGCATCAATCGCCAGAAGTGTCTCACCTTGATAATAAAAATGAGCCATTGATCTGGAAGTTTTTCCTGCCCTTGTAACGACAGAAGTATAGCCACGATTAAGCCCTGCAATTTGTAGCTTTACGTCAAATTGATCTGACCAGAACCAAGGCTTGGCAACATAATCGGATGCAGCCCCCACGGCAGCGTGTATGCCTGCAACTGTCGCTTGATCGATTGCATTTGGCACGGACTCTAATCTTGTTGAAATGCCTTTGTAATCGGTCACAGCACAATCGCCTGCCGCATAAATGGCCGGATCATTCGTCTGGCAAACTCCATTCACAATTATTCCATTTTCTACTGCTAATCCACACGCCTCGGCCAACTCAGTGTTGGGTAAAATACCAATTCCAACGACAGCTACATCAGCATCTATGACCGATTTGTCAGTCAGAACCGCTCGGGTCAGTTTGCCTCCTCGTCCCTCAAAATGAGAGAGACCAACACCTTCTTTTATATCGACCCCTTCTTCCGAATGCAGTCGCTTGAACCATGCAGAGGTTTCTCTACAAGCCACTCGCTGCAATATGCGCGCACCTGCCTCAACCAAGGTCACCTTCATGCCCTTTTGAGCACATACAGCCGCAGCCTCAAGTCCGATATACCCTCCACCCACGATTACAATGCGACGTTTCGGTTCTAATACGTCACCAAATTGATTAGCATCCTCTAAGGTGCGAATGTAGTGTAAACCGGACAAGTTATTGGTTATAGACCGAGGTAATTCACGAACCCTAGACCCAGTCGCAATCATAAGCTTTGACCACGGTGCAGTTGTGCCATCTGACAGATGCACCACACGTTTAGCACGATCGATGGCTGTAACCTTCACGCTGGTTCTGAGTTTAATATTCTGATCACCATACCAGGTTTCAGGGCGCAGGTAGAGCTGCGATTTAACCATATCACCTATTGCATATTTCTTGGACAAGGGAGGCCTCTGATAAGGGATTTCGGGCTCATCTCCATATATGGTCAATGGTGTTCTGTGGTCCAAAGCCCTGAATTTTGCACAAAAAGTCGCTGCCGCCTGACCTGCCCCAATAACAATAACATTCGTCATTTCAGACACTTTCCTTAAATAAACGGTAAATAAAAATCACGGACTTCATCAACACTTTTACCACTTATGCGCTTGAATTCATCTCGTTTCAAATAAATCAAAGCGTCACAGTAAGCTTCACCAACAGCCTTACGCAATTTAATATCCTTATCCAAAGCAATCATGGATTTATCCAAACCCGACGGAACGTGCCGCTTTTCCCTGACATTCTCAAGACCGTCTAAATCCTCAGGCGGCTGCAAGGACATGCGACTAGCCACCCCTAACCGAGCAGCCTGCAAAACCGAAGCTGTCGCTTGATATGGATTAGTCGCGCAGTCAGCCATCCGATGTTCCAAACGTGCTGATTTTGCGGATCCAGTTGAACAGCGTGTCGTGACTAACCGATGGTCATTGGCCCAGTTTGCCCAGTACCCAGCGAGACTACCTGCGGACAAACGATCGTAACTGTTAACGGTCGTCGCAAGCAAACCAGCCAAGGCTTGGTGATGATGAATGAGCCCAGCCATACATTGCTTTGCAAGATCAGAAAGATTACCAGCTGGGGCAATAACATTATTGCCATCTTTATCACAAAAGCTGAAGTTGACGTGCAGACCTGAACCACCACGATCTGGTATAGGTTTTGGAAGGAAGGTCAGCAGCAGTCCCTTTTTTAAACCTATTTCTCGCACCATTGATCGCAGCAAGAAAGCATCGTCACATGCTTTTAGAGCACCAGAAAAACGCAGTGTTAGTTCAAACTGACCATTATCGAATTCTCCGTTCATACTTTCGATAGGAATATCAGCTTTATTAGCAGCATCCCAGATATCGTCCAGCACACCTTTGGGATCGTTTTCTGGACCAGTACCATAGACGAATGCACCTGGTGTGTCGTAGGGACGCCAGATACCATCCTCGTCCCGTTGGAATACATAAGCCTCCGTTTCAAGGCCGATCATAGGGTTATACCCCATATCAACCCAATTATTGACAGCATTTTTTAGCACTCCCCGTGGACAAAGCCCAAAAGGGCCGTCTTCCAAGTGCAAATCTCCCAAGGCAATTTCAGTACCTGGCTGCCAGCTTTTGCGACGTTCGTCGTCTAGTATCAACTCCATATCAGGCAAACCATCATAGACCCCGCAGCCCGGTACCGGCAAAAGGTCTCTATCGTAGGACACCGCAAAAGCGCCTCTAGCAAACCCTATGGATCCACCAGCGGCAACCTCTACCGGTACATATTTGCCACGGGGCAAATTAAGCATATCGCTGAACATAACCCTTGTGCGGTGAATATCATCCATTATCGGTTGATCCATGTTGCACGAACCTGTAACTTTTTCACGCCACAAATAAAGTTTGACCGCGTCCATGTTGGCTCTTCAACAGCCTCAAACCTATCGACACACTTAATCAACTCTTCAAGTACTATCCGCACCTCCATCTTCGCAAGATGCATTCCAAGACAAACATGAATTCCGCCTTGCCCAAACGCTAAATGGCGATTGGGGGAACGGTCAAGCTGGATCTTGTGGGGCTGGTCGAACACCTCTTCATCTCGGCTGCCAGATACAAACCATAACAAAACCTTATCACCTTCGTGAATAGTTTTGCCATGCAACTTATAGTCCTGCGTGGCCGTACGTCTGAAATGCATTGTTGGTGATGCAAATCGAATAAATTCGTCCGCACAAGTATCCCAATATTTACCTGTACGTAACTGTTTGATCAGACTTGGATTATGGGCAAGTTCATTCAATGCCATAGAAATTGAATACCTTGTTGTATCGTTTCCAGCAGCAACCAATAGGCAAAAGAAATTCTTGAAACCCAGCTCGTCCAAACCATTGCCACACTGCATCATTTTCGCGAGGATGCCTTCCTCAGCTACTGGACGACGATTTTTAAGAAGGTCACTGGCATAATCATAAAGTTCGACACCAGCAGGGCTTCGGAATGGCATCATCCGGTAAGCGGATGTATCAACCTTATCTACAACGTGATCGGTAAAATCAGGATCTGTATTGCCGATCAACGCATCACCTTTTTCGACCAACCAATCAAGATCTTCGTCTGGCACGCCAAGAATTCTGCCTAACATCATCATAGGCAGCTGTTTTGCAAGGACATCCACAGCGTCAAACTCTGACTTTTTTAATGCTTTTTCAATTATACCAATTGCCAGTTCGCGGATCAGTTCGTCGAACTTTGCCACAACTGGTTTGGCAAAGTTCGGATTTACGGAACGCCTAACGTTTGTATGTTCTGGCGCATCCGTTTCTTGAAAAGTACGGCGAGCCATGTATTCCTCATAACTTTGATCCTCAATACGGATACCCTGTGCTGAGCTGAAAATCGCGTTTTCACGATTAGCCAGCAAAATATCAGCGTGCCGGGTTAAGCTCCAAAAGCCTTTAGTTTCTGCATCACCGTCAGTCCAAGCTAAAGGATCCTCTTTGCGCATTCGATTAAACGTTTCATGCGGCACGCCACTTGAAAAACTGTCATGGTCAGAAAGGTTCAAATGTCCATTATCATACATTGCGCAGGCCTTTCTTAAAAAAGTTGGCACACCAAGTGCCGAAGATGCGACCATGTTGATCTTTTTCCATACTATTCCATGCAGCTTTTACGATATTTTCGGGCATTCCACTTTCGGTAAAACGCAGCACACAAGACATGAAGTCGTGTGAAAATTCAGGGTGGGATTGCGTTGTAAAAATATGTTCATCCTTCGCAAAACTCGCGATCTTACATCCTTTGGATGAGCCCAAAAGCCGACACCCAGTTGGCAATTGTGTAACTTGGTCTTCGTGAAAGACATACATCGGGAGGGTTTCCCGCTTTGGCGTCATCCATTCAGTGTGGTCATGAAAAAGAGTTTCCTCGATGCCAACATTGTAGGCTACATTTAATCTTTCGACCTTCCCGCCCAATGCAACAGCGATAGCCTGGTGGCCAAAGCAGACGCCCAAAAGAGGCTTCTTGGCCACATCACACCGTCTAATGAAGTCTAATAAATCTTCAGTAAAAATATGCTCATCTAAAACACTTAGAGGGCTACCGGTGATCATGAAGGCATCTTGCTCATCAATATCTCGCGGAACGTGTCCTCCAATTGTCATGTAAACACGGTATTCGAAGCGATCATCCTGTGCATCAAAAAGGTCGCGAAAACGGTGTGCGTCGTCAGGGTATGCATCGCCTACCTCGACACTCTTATCATGATTGGTTTGCAGAATTCCAAGCTTTATACGTCTCATAGATTTCCTTTTAACTTGGGACGGTCAGAAGTGCCAACCGCCCCAAGACCTTTAATTTCCGATAATTTTATCCAAGTCAGCACTTTTGGCACGATCTGATTCAATACGTGCTGCAGATTCGTCCATACCTTGCCAATAAACACGTGCTCCCGTAGCAACCATGAGTTCTTTAGCGGCATCACTTGCCATTGTTGCAGATGCAATCTCAGCAAGCTTATCTATCACTTCTTGTGGCGTTCCAGTCTTAACAAACAATCCATTCCATAGCTCTATATCGTTGACGCCAGACTGCGCTGCCAATGTTTTAACCCCATTCAGTTTATCAATCGGTTCAGCTCCAATGTTAGCCAGAATGTTAATCTCACCGAGGCATGGTTCAATCAGGGCAAGTGTTGTATTTATGACATCCGCATCACCGGACGAAAGTGTGTTACAGTCCAACATATCGAACGCTGAGTCATCTGCGAACTCAAAGTCCATTAACTTAGCTGCAGCATAGGAGGCTTTTGTTGGTGTCAAACCGGCACCAAAGTGTCCAAGAACTACATCATTATCCTGAGCATAAGCTGCTAATTCTGCCATGTTAGAATAGCCTGCATCCCCAGAAGCGGCCAATACAAACGGATAGGTCAGAAAAATCCCAACAGGCGTGAAGCTGTTTTCGTCTATACCGATGTCAATAAGCGGACCAACAATTGGTACCCCAATTACAAAAGAGCCTACAACAGATCCATCGGTTGGGCCATTTAGGACCTCCAGTGCACCAGGAAAAGGACCGTCACCACCACCAGGACGATTTACGACTGATGCAGATTGCCCAGTTTGCTCTTGAAAATCTTCCGCGATCATTCGGGTCAGTATGTCCTCAAAGTCGCCCGGAGGCCATGGCACCACGAATTGCACTGGCCCGTTGGGATATTCTGCAAGCGCCGGCGCGGCTCCAGTTAGGACGGTCGTTGCTGCTAAAGCAATCGCTGTTAAAGTCTTTTTCATTAGTTCACTCCCTTTTGGTTTGGTTTTAATTTTGATAGTCACTCCGCCTATTTCTCACAGACGTCAAAATGATGAACCCTATGACAAATAGGATCACAACAAATAAGGTACCCGAAACCGGGCGATTAATAAGATCGATGGCAGACTTGATCTGACCTGCACCGGCAGTTAATTTTTCAAGAATGATCGAGCCAAGCACAAGGCCCAGAACGATTGGTACGAGGGGCCAATCTAATCGGCGCAAAACATACCCAATATAGCCAAAAATGATTGCAAAAATGCAATCGGTGAGGCTGTTGCGAATTGAGTAAACTCCGACAAAAGACAGAATCATGATGAATGCCCCGAGAAAACGGTTTGGGATATATATCATTTTGGCGATGTATTTACTCGATACGAGGAGGGTTGCCAGAACCAAAACATTTATAATCAGCAACGCCATGAATAGGCTGAATAAAAAATCAGGGTTATTTTCAAATACGTCTGGACCGGGCTTAATTCCTGCATCAAAAAAAACAACCATCATCATAGCTGTCAACGCCTCACCAGGGACACCCAATGCCAAGAGCGGTATCATTGCGGCTGCCGGCACGGCATTATTTGATGTCTCTGAAGCAATGAGGCCTTCAGCAGATCCATGTCCAAATCGTGTGGGTTCTTTAGACAGTGCGCGCGCAGTGGAGTAACTAAAAAACTGAGCGACAAATTCGCCGACACCGGGAATTATCCCCATGACCGTCCCGTAAGTAGCTGAACAAAGGGCAACTGTTTTCTTACCAAATAATTCTCTGAAGCCCGTGAAGAGACCACCAGTAATCCTTGCTTGAGGTGGATCATCATCTTTGCCAACCATTAAATTCAGGGCCTGGCTAAGAGCAAAGATCCCAACGATAACGACAATCAGATTAAAGCCTGAATAGAGGTATTCGATATCAAAAGTAAAACGATCAATTCCTCGGGTTGATTGACGCCCAATCATTGCAATCAGAAAGCCGAAGCCAAAGAGCATTGCAGCAATACCCATCGTTTGGCGATGTGCTGCAATCAATAAGACAGCACCTAAAATAGCTGCCGTCATTATGTCTCGTTGCCCAAACAAAGCACCAAGATCCCGCAAATAAGGCCCGAAAACAAAAAGTGCTATTAAAGCTGCCAAAATTGAAAAAACCCCACCGAGAAAAGAAGAAGAATAGGCTAGCGACAAGGCCCGTGACGCCTCTCCGCGCCGCGTCATGGCATATCCATCATAGGTTGTAAGTGCATTAACCGGTGTTCCAGGCGTATTTATCAAAATAGCAGGAATTGCCCCACCATACATGGAAGACCCATAAACCCCCAATAACAGCACCAAACTAATAAGGTCGTCTAAAAATACCGTCGCAGGTAGCAAAATGGCAATTGCTATCGCAGGCCCAATACCTGGTACGGCACCGATTATCACCCCACCAACAGATCCTATCAAAATCGCTATGATTACTGGAAAAGTCATAAGGTTTTGCAATCCAAGAATAAAAGCGTCCACACTTTTCCCCTAAAAATACGTTAGCATGAAGCCCCGAAAGGCTGAAGGAAGCTGGTCATAAAGCCAGATTGATACCGGTGTTTTTATTTGTAAAAAACTACGAAAAATAATCACAATAGCGAGGCTAGAGCACAAACTTCGGATCATCCAAGTACGGCTACGATATCCAAGTCGCCAAGGCAAAAACAAGCCGAGTAGGACCGTTGATAGCAAGTAACCTAAATAGGGAACCAACAGAGTGTAGCTCACAAAGTAAAACACGAATTCCAAAGCAGCTGCATATTTCGTCATTTCAAAATATGCACTTGTCGGTAGTAAGAAGCGTTTTCGCCATTTGTGCTCTTTAAAGGAGGCCCAAAGATTCATCAAAGCAGCCGGCACTAAAACTAACAAACATAGAAGTGGTGCCACCCATGACTGCTTTAGAATACGGCCAAGGCGGGAAACGCGGCCATCTAATTCTATAAAACCTAACTGATGGGCGAAATAGCTACCCAATCCGTCCGGCAATACGCGCTTCTCCCAGCCAGTTTGGGACCAAAAAAATATTAAAAAGAAAACGGCGATAGCTGCAGCGACAATAGACACCTGCAAATCACCTCGTGTTCGCGAAAATTTGAACAAATCTTCAAGCTTTACCTTCTTATCAGGGCGGCATTCACTTTTAAAAGTTCCGTCCTTCTCAAAAGGTAACTCATCTTCAAATAGCGCAAAATCTGACTTGGTGTTCTGGTTTTCGATCATAACTTGATCCAAGCCGTTTTTTTGTTGATGAACTTTTCAATCGCGTGCAGCGATTTATCATGACCATTACCAGACTGTTTATAGCCACCTAATGGCACGGTATTATCGGCGCCACCATATGTATTTACATGCACAACACCAGTATGAAGACTCGCGACCATTCTGTGC
>DLZA01000376.1:5791-10986 GCA_003447515.1 Paracoccaceae bacterium | reverse complement strand
CGCCCTTCAAGGAGCATCCGACAAAACGGTTGAGGCCTACCAGCGTGACGTCGCAGGCTTTATCGGGTTTCTTTCCAATCACTTTGGCGGCGACCTCGGCAAAATTAAGCTCGGCCAAATCAAAATTACTGACATGCGCGCATGGATGGCCTTTGAACGTCGTCGTGGCATCGGTCCCCGTTCACTTTCTCGCGAACTCTCTGCTGTGAAATCCTTTTTTCGTTGGCTTGGCGAAACTGAAGGGATCGAAGTCACAGCGGCCCTTGCCACTCGCGCTCCCAAGTTTAAACCCCAACTACCTCGACCAGTAGCTCGCGACCAAGCCAAAGCTCTGATCGATACAGCAGAAATGCAAACCACAGATAATTGGACCGGCGCACGCGACACTGCCGTGATAACCTTACTTTACGGTTGTGGCTTGCGCATATCTGAGGCGCTTAACCTTAAACGCTCAGCAGTCCCTTTTGGTGAGACAGTGCAAATTCGTGGAAAAGGCGACAAGGACCGCATCATCCCTGTGTTACCCGCAGTTGGTAAAGCAGTTCACGAATACCTCTCCCTCTGCCCCTACCCACTCGCCCCAAACCAACCCTTATTTATCGGCTTGCGCGGCAAACGTTTGAACGAACGCCACATTCAAAAAGTTATGGAACTTGCGCGTATGCAACTTGGCTTGCCTGCGACTGCAACACCACATGCCATGCGCCACTCATTCGCCACACACTTACTAGAGGCTGGCGGAGATCTTCGCGCAATCCAAGAACTACTTGGCCACTCATCCATTTCAAGCACTCAAGCTTATACTGCCCTAGATCAGACCCACTTGATGGAAGTCTATAAAAAAGCACACCCAAAAGGCGCTTAAGGTTCGCAATTCGTGCCAAAATCGTTAGAACAATCCCATGATGCAAAAAATTAAAGCCCTCTCCGTCCATCTTTTCACAGCCACAGGCGCAGTTTTTGCAATGCTCGCGATGCTGGCGGCGGTGGACGAAAAATGGGATCTCATGTTTCTCTGGCTCGTAGTCGCATTTATCGTAGACGGCATCGACGGCCCACTTGCACGCAAATACGACGTCAAGCAGTTTGCACCACAATACGATGGGATGGTCCTTGATATGATCATCGATTACATCACGTATATTTTTATTCCTGCTTACGCCCTTTTTAAAAGTGGCCTTCTACCCGACTGGATTGGTTGGATCTGCATTCTGGTAATTACCTACACCTCCGCTATGTACATGGTCGACACGCGAATGAAGACGAAAGACAACTCATTCTCAGGCTTCCCAGCAACATGGAATATGCTAGTTTTAGTTATCTTCGCGACTGAACCAAACTTCTGGATCATTCTATTTCTAGTCATTGCCTGCGCCATCACCATGTTCACACCGCTGAAATTCATCCACCCTGTGCGTACAGAACGCTGGCGATTTTTATCCCTACCAATTGCCCTAATATGGACGGCCACAGCCACCTACGCTGCCTGGAGCAACTTTGACCAAAGCGCAATTGTTACCGTGCCGCTAACCATAACCAGCATCTATTTGCTTGGCGCGGGGATTGTGCAAGAGCTAATCCCGCAGAAATCTAAAGCCTGATCGCGATTACTCCTGCAACGATCATCAATCCAGCAAAAATCTTGCCTACCATTGCTTTATCCTTAAAAAATAGAACTCCAATTAATACTGCGAACAGAACAGACACTTCTCGCAAAGCCGTAACCAGTGCAATTGGTGCCAAAGTCATGGCCCAAACTGCGATCCAATAAGCCCCCACAGAACAGACACCTGCAATTAAACCAAGCATCCAAATCTTTACAGATTTAGGTAGGACTGCATGCCCTTTAATCGCCACTCCACCTACCGTGAACAAAAATGCGTCTAAGAAAAACAACCATCCGATATAACCTGAAACAGAGCCAGATACCCTTGCACCCAGCCCATCAAACAGCGAATACCCCGCCGTCCCAACAGCCGCGAGCAAGGCATAAGGAACCAATGCACGCTCTTCTCCATGGGCAAACACACCCCAAGCCATCAGCATAATGCCCAAACCAACCAAAACAATGCCAAAAATCTGAGATGCCAACATCACATCTGACAGGGCGATTAGGCTTATCACCAAAACAATCATCGGTGCAGTGCCCCGCGCAATCGGATATACGCGACTTAAATCTCCACGCATGTAGGCAAATGTCAAAAATGTCTTGTACATCAGGTGAAATAACACCGATCCGGCTAACAACCACCAACTCTCTTTGGAAGGGATCGGAAAGATTGCAATCAGCATCAATCCGATTAGACCGTGTGCAACGGACAACAACACCATGCCCTGCAACTTGTCATCACCAAATTTGATAATGGCGTTCCAACAGGCATGCAAAAGGGCCGCAATCAAAACAGCAACAAAAACAAAAGCAGTCATGGACGAGCCCTACAACAAAAGCGAATATGCCCCTTCGCCTTGAAGCAATTTCACTTTCATCTCAACCCCGCCAACGCCAGAAAATCCACCTAAGCCATCTGCCCCCACCACACGATGGCACGGAATTATCACAGGGATCGGATTACTAGCACAAGCTTGGCCCACAGGCTGCGCAGACCCATTAAGTTCATTGGAAATCTCACCATAGGTACGAGTCTGACCATATGGAATTGCCAAAATAGCTGCATAAACTTGCTGTTGAAACTCTGTCCCCTTAGGCGCAAGTGGCAAATCAAAACAGTCCAATTGCCCAATAAAATATGCCTCCAATTGCGCCAAGCCCTCTTTCAAAGCTGGGGATCGAATACCTTCATTCCAGCCATCCCATACGAGTTGCACGATAGAACCATCGACCTCAATCAGCCCTAGAACGCCCACAGAGGTTTTTATTTTTGCAGAATTCATACGCACCACGATACGCCCAACGTAAATAAAAGCTATCCCCTATTCCTTTTAACCAAAAAATCTCAAAAAAATGATCATTGTTTCAATCAACCACGCGCACTGAGATTTTTCGTTTGTTTTGTGGCATGCTTTTGCCTTTTGGTGTTCAATCAAGAATACAACAAGCCGCCATCAAGGCGATATTAAGGAAGATTATCTTTTGAGCACAAACTAGTACGCATGTTTCAAACACAGGCGACACCTTATCCGCTAAGGCCATCTTCATCTAGCAAATGCCGTCCTCCACGATCCTCCACCTCGATCACCCAGATATCTGGATCAAAAGAGTGCTGGCGCGCTATGGCCTCATCCACTCCACGCTCCTCACCTTCGGCCAACGTCACCCAAACACGCTTACCATCAAGATCATAGGACCTTTGGAAAAGTATTGCCGATCCATCCAAAGGTGCTTGTTTTATCAAAACTGCCCCTGCTGTGGCATCTCCCTTAGCTGTAACAAATGCAGAAATGTCCGCCAGGGAAAGGCGCCGCAGATAGGCCTGCACCCAAAACTCTGATGTCAGCTGCACCACTTTCTACGCTCGTGTATCTTTGAAATCGAGACCCATTTCAGTGAACCGGTCAGCCTCATTCTCCCACTTGGGGCGTACTTTCACCTGCAAGAACAGATGAACGTCGACACCCATCAATTCTTTTAACTCCACTCTCGATGCCATACTAACAGCTTTAATTGTTTCACCTTTAGGTCCCACAGTGATCCCTTTGTGCCCCTCCCGGGTTACGTAAATCACTTGGTCTATCCGAACTGACCCATCCTTCTTCTGCTCCCAACCCTCAGTTTCTACTGTCAAGAAGTACGGCAGTTCCTGATGCAGCCGCAGCATCAATTTTTCGCGTGTGGTCTCTGCAGCAATCAACTTCATAGGGACATCGGCGATTTGATCATCCGGATACATCCAAGGCCCCACAGGCACAGACTTTGCCAGATAAGACATCAAGTCACCAACCCCATGCCCCTTTTCAGCAGAAATCATGAATACCTGGTCAAACTCAAATGCGTTGGACAACTCAAGGGTCATGGCCAAAAACTGATCAGATTTGACTTTATCAATCTTGTTAATGGCCAACAGAACTTTAGCGTTCTTGTTAACCTTCTTACTCAGCTCTTCCAGGATCATTTTCGTCCCAGAGCTAACCCCACGATGCGCCTCGACCAGCAAGACAGTGATGTCTGCATCGCTTGCACCAGACCATGCAGCGGCTACCATTGCGCGGTCAAGATTGCGTCGCGTTCGAAACAATCCTGGCGTATCAATAAATACCAATTGGCTGTCTTCGTGCTGCGCAATACCGCGAATGCGGGCGCGTGTTGTCTGTACCTTGTGGGTCACAATTGAAACCTTCGCACCCACTAATCGGTTCATTAACGTCGATTTTCCTGCGTTTGGCTCCCCTATAAGCGCTACGAACCCTGCGCGTGTCTGTTTTTCAGCTTCACCCATTCTTCGTCTCCAATTGCGCCAACACAGCCTTAGCCGCTGCCTGTTGCGCATTCCGTTTACTTTCGGCCGAACCCGATCCAGAAATCCCATTCGAGAGCTGCGCTTCTATTTCAAAAGTTGGCGCATGATCCGGCCCGGTGCGCCCTACCTCTAAATAATTTGGCGGCTCCATACCCCGCGCCTGTGCCCATTCTTGCAGCGTAGTTTTTGCATCACGAGCATCATCTTTGGCTGCATCAATGCGGCTATCCCAAAGGCGCAACACCAAAGCACGTGTTATTTCAAAACCTGCGTCTCGGTAGACGGCTGCAATCACCGCTTCCATGGCATCTGCTAAAATTGCCTGCTTACGCCGCCCGCCTGAAATCATCTCAGACCGGCCCATTTTCAATGCTGCACCCAAATCTAATTCCAGAGCAATATCAGCACAAGTTTCTTTGCGAACCAGTGCGTTAAATCGTGGGGCCATTTGCCCCTCTGAAGCATTGGGATCGCGATCTGACAACGCCTCCGCGATCACCAGCCCCAATACCCGGTCCCCTAAAAACTCCAATCGTTGATTGTCGCTGCGCGTGGTTGACGACAACGACGAATGCGTTACCGCCTGGATCAAAAATTCAGGCTCCAAAAATGTATAACCAAGACGTGCACTGAAATCACGAAGCTCAGCTGCAATCTTCATGAGACTTCCATGAAGAGATAATCACTTTCCCTAGTCTTAAATGTCCGTATCATTCCATCAGAGCTGAAAAAAAAATCCTGAGATAGCTCAATGGTTTTGCCTTGGATCAGCAGACTGTG
>DLZA01000376.1:2966-5355 GCA_003447515.1 Paracoccaceae bacterium | reverse complement strand
GATCATCACTTTTATTTTCATGCTGTTGGCCTGCCTCCAACAGGGCAGCTCAAATACGTGGCTGGACAAAATCAAACCAAAATGCCTCATAACATCGAGTAATTTCACCATAGTCTAGTTCAAGCTCTTTAAAAAACGATCACTGCGCCAAGTCCAAAAAGCTAGAATAGATTTTCCTGCGCTCGAAAATACAACACGGTCCGCACGCCCAATTAAATAACTAGCAGGTACAAACCCAACACCAATTGGCTGGCGGTACCGGCTGTCTATAGAGTTATCACGATTGTCACCCATGAAAAAGAAATGGCCCTCAGGTACTGTATAAACAGGTGTATTATCGCCCTGTTCAACTCTAATATTTAGAGTTTCATAGGATTTTCCGCTTTGTAGCGTTTCTGTATAAACTTCCTTTGTGCATTCAGCTCCAAACCCTATGACAGTGTTAGTCCCAGCCCCATTTCCACATTTTGGTGTGTTTCTCATTGGTCCTTGTTGCTCAAACGTCTCAACAAACTCGCCGTTGGCGACTCGAGGTACTTCTATGCCGTTAATGTTCAAATGACCGTCCAACACTTGGATCTGGTCACCTGGCAGACCAATAAGACGTTTAATATAATCTGTCTCTGATGACGGGTGCTTGAACACTATGATGTCGCCACGCTTTGGATCACCCGCCCAAACTCGACCATTCCAATCCTTGGCAAAGCCACAGAAATCAACGCCCCGAATAGTTGGGCAGGACGCCCAACTATACCCATAAGTGAACTTATTCACGAACAAGAAATCCCCAATCAACATTGTAGATTTCATCGATCCTGACGGAATCCAAAACGGTTGAAAAAGAAGTGTGCGAATGATGCCCGCAATTAACAGCGCCCAGAAGACAGTTTTCAAAGTTTCTGCAATTCCGCCTGATTTTTTTGTCTCGCCTGTCATAACGCTCGCCCGTCTATTTTCTAGATCGCTTCATGACGTTTGAAACTGGTTTAGTCAACCTGTGCAGGAAGTTCTGGGCATGCCTCGATCACTACAAAAGCCTGCGCCCAGGGGTGATCGTCCGTTAGTGAAACGTGCACGGTTGCCACATGTCCGGCAGGCGTTAAATCTTTTAATCGGCCTGCTGCCCAGCCCGTCAATTCCATCACGGGCTGGCCCGTACTCAAGTTTTCTACACACATATCTTTCCACGAAATCCCCATGCGTAATCCCGTGCCCAGCGCCTTAGAACAAGCCTCTTTAGCCGCCCAGCGTTTGGCGTAGGTTCCAACCGTATCTTTGCGCCGCTCTGCTTTGGCCTGTTCAACATCACTGAACACCCGATTGCGAAACCGATCCCCAAACCGATCGAGTGTCTTTGCTACACGTTCTATGTTCGCAAGATCTGTTCCAACTCCGAGGATCATTCAGTCTCACTCCAATAACAAGTTTTGCCTCAACAGGCGGGTGATTACCTGCAATATCAATTCGATCAAGTCATCGCAACAATCTCATTTATTGATATGTACCATCTCCACCCGCAATGCAGCGATATTTGTATTTAAACTATGAGAGTTGATTAATTTTTGAGCATACCATCTATTTGATTGCAATAATCAGATATTTTCTTGCTTTACTAATGATTTGCGCGAGCTTCATCCATCAAAATACGCATCCGCAATATAGCATTCTCCAAACCAGAAAAAATTGCTTCACCAATCAAAAAATGTCCGATGTTCAATTCCTGAATTTCTGGTAATGCCGCGATCGGCTTCACAGTATCGAAAGTCAGGCCATGCCCTGCATGCACTTCCAACCCCAGATCAGCTGCAAATGCGGCCATGTCACGCAAACGCTCAAACTCTTCATTCCGTTGTTGAAGTTGTCCATTGGCGTGGGCATCACAATATGCTCCAGTGTGCAATTCAATTACAGGCGCACCAATCCGCGCAGCAGCTTTGATCTGAAGCCGATCCGCTGCAATAAAGATCGATACACGACAGCCAGCATCACGCAGCGGGGCGATGAAATGGGCAAGCTTGTTTTCTTCACGCGCCACTTCCAATCCACCTTCAGTGGTCCGCTCTTCCCGTTTTTCTGGCACAATACACACCGCATTGGGCGTGTGATGCAGCGCAATCGTCTTCATTTCGTTAGTAGCGGCCATTTCAAAGTTCAGCGGAACAGTCAGCCCTTCTGCCAATGCCTTTATATCAGGATCTGTGATGTGACGACGATCTTCACGCAAATGCGCCGTGATACCATCCGCACCAGCGGCCTCTGCCAATAAAGCTGCGCGTAAGGGGTCCGGCGTACCGCCGCCTCGCGCATTTCGCACAGTTGCTACATGGTCAATGTTTACACCAAGTCGAAGTTTCCCCATAGACATGACACGTTCCTTATTCTACATTTT
>DLZA01000376.1:0-2566 GCA_003447515.1 Paracoccaceae bacterium | reverse complement strand
GCACCAATCATCGGTTTGGATGCAAAATAAATCGCGATAGCACAAATAAAGCCTGGCGCAAGACCACCAACCAAATAAGGCAAAAACACATCGTAAAACATCGCATAAACGCCATCCCAAGGGCTCGGCTCGTAGCCAAACAACGATTTAGTATTCGCCCAAATCGTCCCCCACGTTTCATTAACACCGTGCTTCACTTTAGCCCAAACTCTCGTTTCTCCACCGGCGCCCAATATCCACAGACCAAGTCGATAGCTAATGGGTGCGATAAACGGAAAAGTAATCGGGTTGCCGACGAATGTTCCCAGAAGCGCTGACAAAATATTCCCACGCAACAAATAGGCCAAGCCAGCGGCAAGGAAAAAGTGGAGTCCAAATAATGGTGTAAAAGTCACAAATGCTCCACAAGCAATGCCTAGTGCAATCTTATGCGGAGTGTCCGGCAAGCGTTTAATACGGTGCTTTACATACTCAAAAGCGCGCTTCCACCCCGACTTAGGGTAGAAAAATTCCACGATACTTTGCAGAAAAGTCCTTTGCTTTCGCCGTTTAAACACCCGCAGCTTACCTTTCTTTCATAGGTGACAAAGTCTTTGTGCACTTTTAAGGCGCGAACCTAGGGCACCAGACCACTTTGACTAGTTGTTTCAGTTTTGCGCAACACCTGCGCTACATCAGAATCGGCTTCAACAGCGGTAAGGACATGGTTTAGATGTTCCACATCGCGAACCTCTATATCAATCATCGTTCTGTAAAAGTCTTGTTTTCGGTCTGTAAATTCTAAATTTGATATATTCGCATTCTGCTCACCAACAAGGGTACAAATGCGACCAAGTACACCTGCATCGTTTGTCATGGTTACCTCGATAGCAGCCTTTTGATCCGCCATGCGCCCACCTTCGGGCCAATGTAAATCAATCCAGCGGTCAGTTTCTTCCTCATAATCAATCAATTTTTCGCAATCGATCCTATGTACCAAAACGCCCCGTCCACGTGTGGCGATACCGACGATCCGCTCACCTGGAAGCGGCATACAACATTCAGACGGTTGTGCATACTGATCTGCAGCAAGACCAACAATTTGCTCGGTCGATTCCTCTTTTACAATATCATCAACGCGCATCAATTCAGGATACAAAACCTCGATCAGTTCCCTACCCGTCATCTCTGCACTACCCATCTTGGCAAGCAATTCCTCAGACGAGCCTACCCCCATATGGCTGGCCGCCGTGGCCAGTGCCTTATCCGTCGCTTTTTTGCCAATCCGCTCCAGAGCAACCCGCGCCAATTCACGACCCAGACGCACGAACCCTTCGCGGTACTCATCGCGTAGCGCCTTACGAATCGCCGATTTTGCGCGACCCGTAACTGCGATATCCATCCATGTGGATTGGGGCCGTTGCCCATCCGCTGTCGTCACTTCAATCGATTGTCCATTACGCAACCGCGTCCACAACGGTACGCGACGCCCATCCACTTTAGCGCCAACACAAGCGGACCCAATCCGTGTGTGAATCGCATATGCAAAATCAAGTGGTGTTGCCCCACGTGGTAACTGAATTACATCACCTTTGGGGGTAAAGCAGAAAACCTGATCTGCGAACATATCCAACTTCACATGCTCAAGAAATTCCTCATTCATGTCGTTGTTAGCCACATGCTCTGTCAGATCAGTAAGCCATTTGAAAGGGTCCACTGCAAAAGGATTTTCGGCACGTTCCCCATCACGGTAAGACCAATGCGCTGCCACACCTGATTCTGCCACATCGTGCATTTGCCGCGTGCGGATCTGAATCTCTACCCGCTTGCCATCACGCCCTGACACAGTTGTATGTATCGACCGATAACCATTTGATTTCGGTTGGCTGACATAATCCTTAAACCGCCCAGGAACTGCGCGCCAACGTCTATGCACAAGGCCCAAGGCAGCGTACACATCGTCTTCTGCCTCTGTGAGAATCCGGAATCCAAAGATGTCAGATAACCGCGAAAAGCCTTCTTTAGTCTCCTCCATCTTTCTCCAGATCGAATAGGGCTTTTTTTCACGACCAAATACCTCTGCGGTTATCCCCAATTTACGCAGCACATCGCGGATGTCTTGCGTAATCTGCGGTATCACATCGCCCGTCTCTTTGCGCAAAGTTAGGAAACGTCTCATAATTGAATTGCGCGCCTCTGGATTCAGTACGCGAAATGACAAATCTTCCAGCTCCTCGCGCATCCATTGCATACCCATACGACCCGCAAGCGGCGCATAGATATCCATAGTTTCACGGGCCTTTTGCTCCTGCTTTTGGGGAATCATATGCCGAATGGTGCGCATGTTATGCAATCGATCTGAAAGCTTCACTAAAATCACACGCACATCTTTGGACATCGCTAACAACAACTTACGAAAATTCTCAGCCTGCTTGTTGTCTTTGGACGATAATTCCAGATTGGTCAGCTTCGTAACCCCATCCACTAAATGCGCCACTTCGAGGCCAAACAGATCAACTACTGTCTGAAACGTAGATTTCGTATCTTCTATCGTATCATGTAATAGCGCAGTGATAATTGTGTCATC
>DLZA01000070.1:456-9555 GCA_003447515.1 Paracoccaceae bacterium | reverse complement strand
CTAATTTCTGGGGGGATTACCATACCGCTTGAGCCTGTTTGTTTGAAAGCGCCTAGCAACTTGCATTTTATGTGATTTTATTGCTGACTGGGTTGACAATAGGGGGCTGGGTGGCAACTTTTATAAATGGAACTCTGTAAAAGTTGGTAACAGTGCTTGGAACATATGGCCCAAGAAGTGAGGTCTTAAAGGGAGAGGAAACCATGTTAAGGATATTTACAGCTGCGAGTGCAATCGCATTAGCCTGTTCGAGTAGTGCATTTGCTGCAGATAAAACGTTGACCATTTCGGTATACAGTTTTTCGCAAGATGAATTCCAGGAACTTGTCTACTCACCGTTTGAAGCAATCTGTGACTGCAAAATCGTCGTAGAGACAGGTAATTCGGTTGAGCGGATGGCCAAGATCGAAGCCAATAAAGAGTCACCCGTAATCGATATGGCAGTATTATCCACGCATGATGCTTTAGGCGCGGCCCGTAAGGGGCTTTTGCAGCCAATCGACGTGTCTTCGCTATCCAATCACGACAAGCTTTATGACATTGCCAAGGATCCTTTGGGTGACAATATGGGAGTTGGCTATACGTTCTATGCCACCTCGATCGTCTACCGTTCTGACAAAGTCACGGTCAACTCTTGGTCCGATCTTTTGTCTCCACAACTTGCAGGTAATGTAGCACTTCCAGACATAACAACTAACCAAGGCCCGCCGACGCTACATATGCTTGGCAAAGCCATGGGTAACACTGACACTAGCCTGGCTGCTCCTATCGAGAAGGTCGGTGAAAGTGCCGATGACATCGTTACTTTCTATGTACGGTCTTCACAATTGGCGCAGTTGATGCAGCAAGAAGAAATTTGGGCGGCTCCGGTAGGTCGTTTTGCTTGGGGTCGTTTCAAAGATAATGGGTTTCCAATGGCTTGGGCCGAACCTGAAGAAGGTCAAACCGGCGGCATGAATGTTATGGTAATGACGGCTAATAACGGTAATGAAGAACTGGCATTGCAGTTCATGGATTTCTGGTTGTCCACCGAAATCCAAACGGCACTGGCAATGAACCTTATTGACAGCCCTGCCAATTCTGAAGTCACCGTCAGCGATGACATTGCCGCAAACCTGACTTATGGCGCGGATACTGTTGCTTCGTTGGATTTGTTAACTCCCTCTACTATTTTGGACATGCGCGACAGTTGGCTCGAGCAGTGGAATACAAAGGTCGTCAAATAAACGATGTTTGAAAACCGGGCCATTGGTCTGGCATTAGTCTTACCTGCGGCGACATTCGCCGCAGCGCTGTTCTTGTTGCCGGTTGGAATTCTGCTGTCGGAGGCGTTCCGTACAGACGCCGGTTGGTCGGTTTGGTCATATGTAGAATTCTTTCAGAGCCCACGCAATCAAACTGTTTTTCTACGCACTCTGAAACTAGGGGCTTTGGTCGCCATTGTTTCGGCTTTCGTCGGTTATGCGGCAGCCTTTGCCATTGTAAGTTTGCCACCGACATCTCGTGGTAGGATGTTTGGGCTTGTGGCTCTGCCTTTGATGATTTCGCCTGTTGCGCGTACATACGCCTGGCTGGTAATCTTGGGACGGACTGGCTTTGTGAACAGATTTCTGGTGGATACAGGTCTAATAGAGACTCCCATTCGCATTCTGTTCACTGAAACCGCTGTTTTTATCGGGCTGTTGCAACTGTTTTTGCCTTTGATGGTTATCTCTCTTGTATCGGCAATGGAAAACATGCCACGCGATGCGATTGCTGCTGCGCGAATTCTTGGGGCCAATTGGTTTCAGGTTTTATGGCGGGTGATCTTGCCGCTTACCCGCGAGGGATTGGTGATTGGTGGTACGTTGGTGTTCACAGGAGCAATGACCGCCTATATCACTCCGGCAATTCTAGGCGGCTCGAAGGTGCTCATGCTTGAAACATTGCTGTATCAGCGTGTGACGGTGGCCAACGACTTTGTTGCGGCGAGTGTGATTGCTATGATCCTGATCGTCATGGCCTTTTCGGCCAATCTGCTTTTAAAACAAATCGCCACAGCAAGGAACCAAAGATGACTAGTCGCCTGCCCACATGGCTAATTCTTGGGCTGACACTGACGTTCTTGATTGGCCCGTTTTTGATAATCATCGCCGCGGCCCTTTCTGCTGGGAATAATTTAGCGTTTCCACCACAGGGCCTGTCCGTAAAGTGGTTTATCAAAGTTTTTGAGGTCGATAGTTTCCGAGCAAGCTTTGGGGTATCAATGTTTTTGGCCATATTTGGCACGGTCGTAGCGCTGATTCTTGGCGTGCCGGCCGCCTATGCGATGACCCGCTACAAAGTGCCCGGTGCAGAATTCGTCAAACTGATTGTCTCTTCCCCCATCATCGTACCTGGTATCATCGTAGGCCTCGCTTTGTTAAGGTATTTCGTGATCCCATTAGGGGTGGGCATCGGGCCGGCGTTGTTCTTAGCGCATACGGCCTTGGTGCTGCCATATGCTGTGCGCGTGGTCTCAGCCAGTATGGACAACCTGCGCGTCGACATGGAAGAGGCCGCCTTACTTCTGGGCTGCACGAGGTTCGGCGCGTTCCGACGGATAGTTCTACCAAATATTCGCAGCGGTATCTTGGCGGCCTTCATTTTGGGTTTTGTGACAAGTTTCAACCAAGTCCCAGTATCGCTGTTTCTGTCTGGCCCGGGTCTTCGCACATTGCCAATTGACATGATCGCATATATGGAAATCAATTACGACCCGTCTGTGGCAGCATTGTCAGCTTTACTGGCCTTTATGTCGATTGCTATCATCTTCGCCGCTGAACGTTTCATTGGGTTATCTCGCTATGTTTGACTATGTTTCTCTACAAAACCTGACCCTAGCTTATGGCAAAACGATTGTTGTTGGAGGGTTGAACTTGGATATTGCGAAGGGTGAATTAATCACCCTACTTGGTCCATCAGGGTGCGGGAAGACCACTACGATGCGCGCCATTGCAGGGTTGTTGAGGCCCAAGTCTGGGACCATACACCTCGACGGTACAAACGTCACACGGGTCCCTCCAAGCAAGCGCGAAGTTGGGCTGGTGTTCCAATCATACGCCTTATTTCCCCACTTGAACGTCTTTGAAAACGTAGCCTTCGGTTTGCGGTTGCGCCAAGAAAGGGGCCTTGATCACAAAGTTATGGAGGGCTTAGACACTGTTGGGCTAACGGATTTCGCAGATCGTGCGACGAACGATCTCTCCGGCGGCCAACAACAACGTGTCTCCCTGGCACGTTCATTGGTGATGAAGCCAAAGGTTTTACTTCTAGATGAACCTCTATCGAATCTTGACGCACGCTTGCGCTTGGAGATGCGTTCAGAATTGCAACGGGTTCAGAAAGACACCGGCGTCACGATGATCTTTGTGACCCATGACCAATCCGAGGCACTGGCCTTGGCCGACCGGATCGTCCTAATGCGCGATGGTGAGATCGAACAAATCGGTTCTCCTGAAGAGCTATACAATGCGCCGGTTTCAGGTTTTGCTGCAGATTTCATGGGATTTGAGACGATATTACCAGATGATGGTAACAGCGGTAAGGGGTTGGCTTGGCGTCCCGGAGCAGTTCAGATTGGTGCTGGCCCTCATCATGGCAAGGTGCGCGGCGCGTCTTTTGCGGGCGAACGTTGGGAATACGTTTTATCCAGCCCGTTGGGTGATATCAAAGCCAACCTTCCCATCGGTGGCCCACGCTATGAGATCGGTCAAACTGTTGATTTTGATTTACCGCGCGATGCAGCTGTGTCTCTAGAACGCGTCACCTAATGGGAATCTGGGTTGACACAGATATGGGCGTGGACGATTTGTTTGCGGTTTTACTGACCCTTCAGCACACCGACGTCGATGGCATGTCTTTAGTTTTTGGTAATGCACCGCTGGAATACGTTAAACAGAACGCTGCTGGAGCTGTGCAGCAATTTGACTGGAAGTTTTCAATATTTTCCGGGGCGGAGTGTGCTTTACTTGGTGGCGTCCAGACTGCGCAAAATATACTTGGAGCAACCGGTATGCCTAGCCGTGGCGAGTGTTTGCCAACTGCCGAGGGCAATTACCCTGCAGCGCAGGTAGCTCTTTGTGATTGGCTTGATCGGCAAACGAATGCGGAGATTCTCGCCCTTGGCCCTTTGACAAACCTCGCAATTTTGGCGCTCACCCAGCCAGGATTGTTGGCTAACATATCAAAAATCATCTGGATGGGCGGCGGGATCACACGGGGCAATCATACGGCCTCTGCCGAATTCAATGCTCTGGCCGACCCCGAGGCCTTGGCCGTTTTACTGGCACGGGATGTGGTGATCACAATGATTGATCTTGATGCTTGCCGCAAAGTTGAAATTTTAGAAGAAGACATCACAGCGTTGAAGTCTAGCCAGTTAATGAAGGATCTTTTGGGCGGCTATCTGGATATTGCACTCAGCCGGCAGCGCCCCGCCATGGCGCTTTATGATCCAGTAGCAGCGGCTGCTTTGGTGGCTCCGTCCGCCTTTCAATTTGCACCTGCTCGGATTGAGGTGGAATTGGCAGGTAATTTAACACGTGGACGCACGGTAGTGGACCAACGAGATCCAAAATCAGCAAATGCTTTGGTCGTTCAAGACTTGGACGCAGAACGGGTCAAATCGATCTGTCTCTCTGCCTTGAAAAATCGGTCATGAAAAAAACCTTCGATCTCGATGACCCAACCTTGCGCGACTGCGCAGTGTCGGCGGCACGGGGGGATCGGCCATTTGATGTTTTGATCACCGGCGCGCGCATTGCCGATGTTTTGACAGGTGAACTTCGTGCTGCCGATATCGGTATCTGTGGGGCACTTATTGCATCTGTCCATGCACCCGGCACGCGAAACGAGGCCCCAGTGATTTATGATGCCACAGGCCTCATTGCGACACCGGGGTTGATCGACAGTCACATGCATGTTGAAAGTTCCATGGTAACGCCGGAAATTTATGCCGCAGCTATCCTACCGCGTGGGGTCACAACGATCGTTTGGGATCCTCATGAATTTGGAAATGTTGCTGGGATTGCAGGCATGGACTATGCGTTGAAAGCCGCAGAGCGATCTGATTTACGTATTTTGCCCCTCGTCCCGTCCTGTGTTCCATCTGCACCAGGTTATGAAACCACAGGCGCGGATTTCACCGCGGAAATTATTGGCCCTTTGATGGAACGTCCCGGCATCGCTGGACTCGCTGAGGTCATGGACATGGTAGCCGTCACCAACAGGACGCCACGCATGCGAGCGATCCTTGATGTAGCTAGCCAGTCACGGAAAATGATATGTGGCCATGCACGTAGTCTTTCCGGTTCACAGCTTCAGGCCTATATTACCAGTGGAGTGACATCAGATCATGAAGTTACATCGGCGAACGATCTTTTAGAAAAATTAAGGACTGGACTGACGCTAGAATTGCGTAGCTCGCACCCATATCTGTTAAAAGACTTTGCAGAGACGTTGCAGGCACTGGCACAGATGCCAGCGACTGTGACTTTTTGTTCTGATGACGTTTTTCCCGATGACCTGCTGGCGACGGGGGGCGTGGATAATATGCTGCGGTTGATGGTTGGCCATGGGCTCGATCCTCTACGCGCCGTGCAAGCTGCAACCCTGAATCCTACGATCCGTCTTGGACGTAGTGATATTGGATTGATCGGACCAGGAAAGCGCGCCGATATCGTTTTATTTGAGGATTTGATTGATTTCAAAGCGGTTCATGTGTTTCGCAACGGGAAGCCAATTGACAAAGAGGCGGCCACATCCCAGGTGCCTTCCGCGTTCCTAAAAACAGTTGACTTGAGTCCGATTGATCCTAGTTCTTTTACAGTCAAAGCCCAAGGTCCCCACGCTCGTGTAGCTGTTATCGCAAAGCCACGTTTCACCAAGTGGGATGAAGCTATAGTTAATGTTTTGGATGGCGTTGTGGTGCCGCCATCAAACTCAACGATGATAGCGGTCATCAATCGGTTTTCAGGCTCAGACGCTAATCCAACAGTGGGCTTTTTGAGTGGCTGGGGCGACTGGGATGGCGCATTTGCGACGACCATCAGCCACGACAGCCATAACCTAACTGTGTTTGGAAGTGACGCTGATCAAATGGCGATAGCAGCGAATGCCTTGATCGCCGCAGGGGGTGGCATGGCCGTTGTTCATCAATACCGCGTAATTGCAATCTTGCCGTTGCCCGTCGCTGGACTTGTGTCTACAGCACCACTTGTAGAGGTCGCCGCCGATTTCGCTACCGTACGTGGTGCAATGGATCAAGTTGTCACTTGGCAACCGCCGTATCTGACGTTCAAGGCCTTGGTTGGAGCGACCTTGGCGTGCAATCCCGGCCCCCATCAAACGGACCTAGGCATTGCCGATCCACACTCAGGAAAGTTGCTACGCTCGCCAGTATTGGAAGATGGTTTAAACTGACAAAGCGCGGTGCGCGGCTTCAGTCCAAAACGCGACGCCAGTTTCGATCGCCTGATCGTTAAAATCATAACCTGTGTTGTGATGTAGTGCGCCGTCAACCGCAGGTCCGTTCCCCAACCATACAAAAGCGACTTTTGCTTGCACTCCAAAGAACGCAAAGTCATCCCCAGCGGTTGAGGGTGGGAAATTTGTTACAACGTCTTGGCTGACCGCCTGCGCTGCGGCCAAAGCGATACTTACCGCTTCGCGGTCATTCACGACCGGCGGTATGCGGCGGATAAATTCGTATTCTGCGCGAATTCCCATCATAACGGCGGTGCCCTCGGCCAACCTACCGATTTCATCCTGTAGCTGATCGCGAACCTGAGGCGTGTAGGCACGTGCAGTTCCGCCAATCCGAGCAAAATCAGGTATCACATTCAATGCTTTTTCATCGCCAGCGTTGAGCGAGCAGGCCGTCACCACCGCGGGTTGTAAGGGATCCACAATACGGCCGGGAATACTTTGCAAAGCACTCAAAAAATGACCGGCAGCATTTACCGGATCCCGTCCCAGATGTGGCTTAGCGGCATGGGTTCCAACCCCATGGAATGTCACCCACCAACTGTCAGAAGACGCGAGCTGTGGCCCCACCACAACCGCCATCTGATCTGTTGCGAGCCCTGGCATATTGTGCAGTCCAAACACCATGTCGCAGGGAAACTGTTCTGCAAAACCTTCCTCCATCATGCGTTTGGCCCCACCGCGCCCTTCCTCGGCGGGTTGGAAAATAAAATGCACTGTGCCCCTTGGAGGGTTGCTGGCCAGACGCGCTGCAGCCCCTAACAGCATAGTTGTGTGTCCATCGTGGCCACAGGCATGCATCTTTCCTGGACAGGTGGAAGCCCAAGGTGGCGTTCCGGTTTCAGGCATTGCTAACGCATCCATGTCGGCTCGCAGCCCAATAGTCGGCCCGCGCCCATTGCGCAACGTGCCCACGATACCAGTGCCGGCCAAACCGGTTATGACCTCCAGGCCAATTGAGCGCAGATTTTGTTCGATAATTGCGGCAGTGCGAAATTCCTCAAACCCGAGTTCAGGATGCGCGTGCAAATCGCGACGAATTTCAGTTAGGTGGTTAAGATCGAAAGGCTTGAAAACGTTCATGGCTTTGAACATAACAGAAGCCAAACATTTTAACAGGAGATACCCCAATAGAGCAGTATGATTATTGGCAAAAGTTTGATCCGGCGAGCGCATTAACAACGGCTCCATACAAAACGAACTTTCCGGCGCAATTGCCTGACGGTCGTATCCTATGTCTGCCAATCCGCGCCCTAGCCGGAACAAAAAATGGTATTGCGTCGCTAATCCTCAACCAAAGTAGTTTCGAAGTTGAAGCAGTATTGGCAGATTTCCTGGCTGGTTTGTTGAAACCGTCAAAACCCGACGTGATCGTTGGGATGCCAACTTTAGGATTATCATTGGCACGGCTAGTTGCCATGAGACTAGGCCAAACACGTTACATTGCTTTGGGAACATCCCGCAAATTTTGGTATGACGACGCACTGTCGGTGCCGGTAAGCTCTATCACCAGTCCTAACACTTCTAAGCGTTTGTATGCTGATCCACGGATGCTGCCTCTGTTAACCAATCGTCGCGTTTGCCTGATCGATGATGTGATAAGCAGTGGATCGTCGATCTTAGCAGCTCTAGAACTGCTGACAAAAATTTCCGTCCAGCCAGTCTCAATAGGAGCGGCGATGTTACAAACACAACGCTGGATGGCGAAGCTCAGCGAGAATTACCAAACGCCGGCCAACCCTATTTGTGCGCCCTTAGTGACACCGCTATTAGAGGTGTCTGATTTTGGGTGGAACAATTCCAAAGGCTGATTGTTCCGTCGAAAAAAGACAAATTCAATTGCAATGGCTTAGATAGTATAACGGCTCAAAAGGTCGGCGGGAACACGCCTTGAGAAGTAGTGATATCCAGAAAGGCACAGTCTTAATAAACTGTCTTGCTCGCAATAGGCCCGGCAATTAGCTAAGCAGTTATGCCTTATCAAGTTTCATTCCGCTATTTCAAAACAAGGCCAGAGATTATCCAACTTGCAGCTATGCTGTATGTCAGTTTTCCACTTTCACTGAGGAACTTAGAAGACCTGCATCATGAGCGTGGAGTAGATGTAAGCTATGAATCTTTCCGGTACTGGTGGCACAGGTTTGGCTCTCAGTTCGCAAGCGAGATCAAAAAACTCTTTTTTACAGCTAAGGATCGCTTTCAGGACCGCATTTCCAAAATGGCACCTCACTAAAGTATTTAAAATAAACAACCTTATTGAATTTTGGGCGCATCCCCGGTGCGCCACTTTCACCCAGTTTTCCAAATAAATTCAATTATACCAGTGGGTTGGGCCATTTTTCGGGACCGCTTTTGGGACCACTTCGTCAGGTTCGGCCTAAAAATAGTCACAGTTGGCTGGTCGTAACCTCTTGAAACCNNAGAAGACCTGCTTCATGAGTGTGGTGTAGGAGTGAGCTATGAAACTGTCCGATACTGGCGGAACAGGGTTGCCTCTCAGTTCGCAAACGATAATTGATTTAATTATTGGGGGAGTTTCTTACATATTTAAAAAAGGCACGTAGCTTTCTGATTATATAGGAAGTAGGAATGTCG
>DLZA01000070.1:0-299 GCA_003447515.1 Paracoccaceae bacterium | reverse complement strand
GGCTGGTCGTAACCTCTTGAAACCTCGCAATCTTCGCTCGACAGTCACTGTATGGATGCCAAGATGCCAAAACTCCCCGCCTATGTATTTCGCCGCCCCAACGGGTCCTATCGGTATAAAAGGAACGTCCCGAAGAAGCTGAGGGAGGTAGTTGGTAAGGCCACGCTGTATCGCCAGTTGGGGGAAAGCTACGCCGAGGCCATGCGGAGGCTACCCAAGGTGCATGCTGAGATAGAGGCGCTGTTTCAGATAGAACAACATACCCCGATGAGTGAGAGGGCCCTAGCGGTCATACGCGG
>DLZA01000359.1:2602-3624 GCA_003447515.1 Paracoccaceae bacterium | reverse complement strand
GGCTGATGGCAAAACGGCATACTTATTTCTGGGTGTCGATGCTGACAAAGACGGTGCCGATATTGCAGCGTTCGCTATGATGTACAAAGATGCCCTGAACGGTTGGATTGAAGACGCGCGTCCAGCAGGGCGACTACGATTTTGTTTGGCCGGGCGAATTCCAGCGTAAGTCACGGGATTGTCACCGTTTGCGCGACTTGCAGGGGGGTCCCGTTCACGTGAATTATGCCATGGCTGTTTGCGTTTAATTCGACCATGATAGTGTGCTCGCCAGATGGAAGGCCAGTAATGTGAAACCAATTACCATAAATGCGGGACAGTTTTTTGCCGTTTGCATAGACGTGCGCATGGCCTGCATTGGGGGTGTTGGCTTGATTAACTTTCTCGGGCGTAAATGTGAAATTCGTAGTCCGAATTTCGAGGTTATAACCAGATATCATGTCTTTGTGTAGCAATATGGCAAGTGAAGGTGCATCGGGGCCATCGGGTACGTTTACAGAGTTGTGGTCCATGCCGGCGTGGTTCATCTTTGAGTGAACTTTAGTCCCGTCATTGGCATGTTCGGTATGGTCGTGACCATCAAATGTTACGCCTAAAGACCCGGCCCAGATAAAGCCAATGCCCGTTCCAAAAAATAAACCGATGAAAAGAAAAACGATAGGATTGCGCACGCTTCAGGCTCCTTTATTCCAAAAGTAGCTACAGGATGCCCCAAGTATAGCCCATGCTGCAAGACCTGTGCCCAAAGAGCGAGAAGCAAAGTGCGCTGCGATTTCAGGCGGTACAGGTCCGGTGAGAATGTCAGGTTCTGGTGCACCAATGATGTGCGGGATTGCTAGTGCTGTGACACCGAACACCCAAGAGAAGTTGGATTGACCAAATGCGATCAGCCAGAGTCCCCAACCAGTCGCAGCAACTGTGGCGAACCACCAAACTTGCCGTGTGGTTACATCAGCTGCGCCAGCACCTGGTAGTTCTGGTGGCAAGCCCATTGCGGGAGCAAGTTGAACTGTGACAAAGCC
>DLZA01000359.1:0-2211 GCA_003447515.1 Paracoccaceae bacterium | reverse complement strand
GGCGAGGCCTGCGACCAACATAAAGCTGTAACCGGTATAGGTTAGTGCAGTGAAAACGACACTGAGACCTTCGCGTGTCGGATCGACAACTGACCAAGTGGTGTGGGCAGCGGTGCCCAAGGTAGTGGAACCAAAGTGCGTGAGATTGCCGCTTTCGAACAGCTCCGCGTGAAGTAATAATGGTTGGACGAGAAAGAATTGCAGGACTGCGGCCAAAATGCCCGCGGTAAAGCCCGATAAAAGTGCTGTTGTGACTATACGGGTAAGCAAAATAAAGCCCTCCATTTACGAGGATGCTCAAACGTTCTGGCTAAACCAGAGTTGATGAAATGAAAGCGCTGCAGTTTGACGGTGCAGAATGCTTAATGGCAGGGAAAACCAGTCGCGTGACGCATATCATGCGCTGCGTCGTGCAACGCGGATGCTTGTACGTGGCCCGTAATTGCAACAATACTTAAGCCGACAAAAGCGGCAAAAATAATTGCCATCATATCGGAACTAATGAGGCTGTGAGTTTGATCTGTAATCTGGATTGAGTTTTCCAATGTTATCTCCTTTACTGCCACTCCCGACAGCATCTGTTAAGGTCCCTTGCATGGCTGGTCTCCTGACTTACGGATCGCTGCTTTGTCCAACCTTCCCGCGTATCCGCAGTGGTATTTTGGACATCGCTCGCCGCTTACAGTCGCGGGGGCGGTTGTGGATTCTGGCTCCATATGTCGGTCAGCCTTCACCACATTCCCAATTAATCCTCAACGCTTGGCGTCTTAGTGAGGAACCTTGCTATGTCTTAATGCATTCTAATGAGACTCTGCGCAAGGCAGATTCCGACATTACAGCAGATTTTTACGTCATATTTAGTAAGCTGAATTTAAGCCAAGTATCGCAATATCTTGTGGATAAATTTGTAGGGCGATCCAATTGGAGGGTTTTCTGGTTGACTTAGTAAGCAGGTGCCAAGACTTTAAACCACCAAGAATCAATGAGGGGTTACATTTGCAGTTCTCCAAAATACGTCTCACGGGCTTTAAAAGCTTCGTGGACCCGACCGAGTTAGTAATCTCGGACGGGCTGACGGGTGTTGTGGGACCAAACGGCTGTGGAAAATCAAATTTGCTGGAAGCGTTGCGCTGGGTGATGGGAGAAAACCGCCCAACAGCCATGCGCGGTGGCGGCATGGAAGATGTCATTTTTGCTGGGGCGGCCTCGCGGCCCGCGCGGAATTATGCAGAGGTTTTGCTGACGCTTGATAATTCGGCGCGGCTGGCGCCAGTGGCGTTCAATGATGCAGAGACTTTAGAAGTGGTGCGACGGATCACACGAGATGCAGGATCTGCGTATAAGACGAACGGCAAAGATGCGCGCGCTCGGGATGTGCAGATGTTGTTCGCAGATGCCTCAACGGGCGCACATTCTCCTGCGTTGGTCCGTCAAGGACAGATATCAGAGCTTATTAACGCAAAGCCCAAGAGCCGGCGGCGTGTTTTGGAAGAAGCTGCAGGGATTTCGGGGCTTTATCAACGCCGTCATGAGGCGGAATTGAAGTTGAACGGCGCTGAAACAAACCTTGCGCGTGTTGACGATGTGGTAGAACAGCTTGAAAGTCAGTTGAACGCTCTGGCGCGGCAAGCACGGCAAGCGATGCGGTATCGTTCCATTTTGGATGAGTTACGGAAATTTGAAGGGTTGCTTTTGTATCGCCGCTGGCGAGAGTCAGATTTAGCCCTGACTCTGGCGGTTGAACAGCTTACTGCTGCGACAAAGTTGGCTGCATCTGGCCAGAGGGGCGCTGCACAAGCGGCGACTTTACGATTAGATCTGGAGGGTAAGGTCCCACCATTACGCGAAGAAGAAGCTGTTGCAGGCGCAATTGTGCAGCGCCTGAGTGTCGAACGAGATGCGCTGGGTGATCAGGAGAGCCGTGCGCGTGCAACCATTGAGACGTTGTGCAATAGGATCGAACAGCTTGGTAACGACATTGAGCGTGAAAGTGGGTTGAACCACGATGCAGGAGAGACAATTAAACGGCTCGATTGGGAGTTTGAAGCAATTGTTAAAGCATCCGAAGGTCAAGATAGACGGATTGAGGTGGCTGGAGTCGAGGCCCACGACGCAGCGGCTGCAATGCAAGAAAAGGAGGCCGATCTGGATCGCCACAACGAAGATGTGGCACGTTTGGCAGCGCGGCACCAATCCGCCCATCGGATGATG
>DLZA01000088.1:4645-9537 GCA_003447515.1 Paracoccaceae bacterium | reverse complement strand
TTGGCTGAGGCGATTTCGCGGTTTGCAGGAATGCCCTTGTCGAGTCGGTCGGCTGCGGCAAGTGTCAACAGATCTGCCGCGTCAATTTCGGTTATCATATCTGCAATTTGAAAGCTTACACCCTGGAATTTACCGATCGGCTGACCAAATTGTTCGCGCTCAGCGGAGTAGTTAAGCGCATAATCGAACACACGACGTGCGCGGCCGACGGACATGGCGGCGACCGTGATACGTGTGGCGTAAAGCCATTCGTTCATTACAGCAAAACCGCCGTCGACTTCGCCGAGGACTTGTGAGTCTGGTAGGCGACAATCATCGAATTCCAAGATCATATTTTTATAACCGCGGTGAGAAACGGATTTGTACCCATCGCGGATGGTAAAGCCGGGTGTGCCGCGATCCACAAGGAATGTAGTAATGCGTTTTTTTGGGCCTTTGGGTGTATTGTCTTCACCTGTCGCGATGAAAACGATGATAAAATCGGCATGCTCAGCGCCGGAGATAAAGTGTTTTGTACCGTTAACAACCCAGTCACCGCCATCGTGTACAGCGGTGCATTTCATGCCACGAACGTCGGATCCGGCGCCTGGTTCTGTCATAGCAAGTGCATCCATTAGTTCGCCGCGCATGGCTGGCATTAAGTAGCGTTCACGTTGTTCTTCATTGCAAGCCATCAGGATATTTTGGGGGCGGCCAAAGAAATGATTAAGTGCCATGGAGCCACGACCAAGTTCCCTTTCCACCAGTGCAAATTCCATGTGATTTAAGCCTGCGCCACCAACTGCTTCTGGGAAATTACAGCCGTAGAATCCTAACTCTAACGTTTTACGTTTGATTTCATCCGCGATGTCTTTTGGGACCTCACCCGTGCGCTCAACCAATTCTTCGTGCGGGTAGATTTCCTTTTCCACAAAGCTGCGGACGGTTGAGACGATCATCTCTTGCTGGTCAGACAGTCCGTATTGCATATCAGATTCCTTTGAGGTTTGGTCAAAGCTTATTTTCCTTGCAATTTATTACCTTGCTGAATTATCCGACTATCATGCCGATTTGGAAGAAATCAGATGGGCAAACAGTGCGCATCGGTGTACTTTTGTTTGACCAATTTTCAAACCATTGTCTTGCAAATGCAGTGGAGCCATTGCGTGCGGCCAATGATTTGTCAGGTGAAGTCTTGTTTGAATGGGAATTCTTGTCGCTGGCTAAGTCGTCGATAATAAGTTCTAGCGGTATGGAAATTTCTACGCGTGGGCGATTGTATCAACATTCGGGTGATATGCTGTTTGTGATTCCAAGCTATGAATTTCGAGGGCATTCAGATGCGTTGGCTCACGCAGGTTTGCGCATGGCCGCGCAGCGGTATACTGCGCTCATTGGGTTTGATACCGGTGCCTGGTTGATGGCGGCGGCAGAGTTGCTGGAGGGACGGAAGGCGACCATTCATTGGGAGGAGCTTGAGGCTTTTTCTGAAGCATTTCCGGACGTAAATGTTGTGCGTGAACGGTTCGTTATTGATGGGGATCGGATCACTTGCACAGGTGCTATGGCTGCGTTTGATTTGGTATTGGCATTGATTGCAGATCTCAAAGGTGAGGCTTTGCGCCAGGACTTGAGCACCTTGTTTATGTCTGATGGGCGAGAGGGGGTCGGGCCTAAGGATCGTTCAGTTGCAAAGGCCATAGCGCTGATGCAAGCAAATTTTGAGGAGCCGTTATTGATAAGTGATTTGGCGCAGCGAGTCGGGTTGTCGCACAAGGTGTTAGACGCGCGAATGAAGGCTGTGTTAGGCGCGACACCGCGGCAGGTTTACCGGCGCCAGCGTATGGTGTTTGCACGCAAGCTTGTAATTGAGACGACGTTGAGTGTATCTGAGATTGCTATCCGGTGTGGGTATCAGGATGCAACAGCGCTGACTCGAGCGTTCGGGGTCGAATTTGGGACCAATCCAAGGGCATTGCGTGGCTAGTGGTTGGTTGCACAGTGAGTATGCAAATTATCACGCAGATATTACTTTCGCATAGCAAGGCTGTCTTTTAGACGTTGTTTCATCATTCTTTTTTCCTTGGTCGTATTGTTATGCCAGCTGCCAAGGAGAATGTCCCATGGCATTTCTTGGTTGCCGTAATTACATTCATAATAACGGTGATGAAGGGTGTGGTAAAACGTGCCGCGTTCAGGTTACGGTTTTTCGCCACGTTAGCTAGCGTAGTTTGAGCCTTCCTCGTCGAGGATGGCTTTCAACTCAGTAAGGTGGCGTTCGGCTTGGTTGTCGTAGTCTTCTTGCTCCGAAGCGGCCTTTTCAGCGATTTCGTCGGACAGGACACGCAAGGGTTGGCCTGTTTGCAGGGCACGGATGTAGGTTTCTGCGGCACGTTCGAAATAATAGAGGCGGTTGAAGGTATCGGCCACACTGTCGCCAATGATCAGGATGCCGTGGTTTCCCATGATCATAACCTTTTTCTTGGGGTCAGAAAACAGGGTAGCGCAGCGTTCGCCTTCGCCCTCAAAGGCCAGCCCGCCGTAGTGTTCATCAATCACATAGCGATTAAAAAAAATGGCTGTGTTCTGGTCGATGGGGGGTAGGGTGCTGTCAGCAAGGGATGCTAGAACGGTGGCGTGGATGGAATGGACGTGCATGGCGCAGCGTGCGTGAGGGCAGTGGCGATGGATTGCGCCGTGTAGGCCCCATGCTGTCATGTCGGGCGCGCCCGGTTTTTTCAGAACATTTGGGTCGTTTGCATCGAGCAACAGCATGTCGGACGCTTTGATCCGCGCAAAATGCATTTGGTTGGGGTTCATCAGGAACTGTGTGCCGTTGTCATTGACCGCAAAGGAAAAGTGGTTTGCCACGGCTTCGTGAAAGTTCAGGCGTTCGGTCCAGCGGAACGCTGCGGCCAGATCAACCCGTTCGTTCCAGTGTTTAATATTGGTGTGTAATCGTGCGAGTGCCATAATCTGTCCCTTTGTGGTGGGATCACCAAGCACGTGAAGCGTGCAAAAGCAATGCTGTTTGTAGAGTGATATTGGCGCAAACCAACCAAAAAACCAGGCCTGTGTAGGTAAGGCCCAGTAAGGTTGGGGCGACAGGATTGCCGCCCCGGAGGAGTTTGATACCTCTAGTTTGTGCTGAACTCTGGGTAGGCCTCCATGCCAAGCTCTGATTGGTCGAGGCCTATGATTTCAGCGTCTTCGTCTACACGGATGCCTAAAATTGCTTTAATAATCAGCCATACCGCACTCGATGTGACAATTGTAAAGACGCCAACCGAGATGATGCCGTAAAGCTGAGCGCTGATGTTAGCCTCAGAGTTCGTTAGTACCACGGCAATTGTGCCCCAGATACCTGCAAACAGGTGCACTGGGATTGCGCCAACGACATCATCAACATGGAACTTATCCAAGATTGGAACCGTAAAGACAACGATCAAGCCGCCTACTGCACCGATGGCTGTGGCTGCACCAACGGATGGTGTGAGCGGTTCCGCGGTAATGGACACCAGGCCAGCCAATGCACCATTGAGGATCATTGTAAGATCCGGTTTTTTGTACATCAGTTGTGTTGCGATCAGTGCTGCAATCACACCGCCGGCAGCTGCGGTGTTGGTATTAACAAAGATTCGAGAGATGTCTGCGATATCGCCAACAGTGCCCATTGCAAGTTGAGAGCCGCCGTTAAAGCCGAACCAACCGAGCCACAAGATGAAAGCACCAAGTGTTGCGAGCGGTAGGTTTGAACCAAGGAATGGAGTAACTTTGCCATTTTTATACTTGCCGATCCGCGGTCCAAGGATGAGCGCACCTGTCAATGCAGCCCAGCCACCTACGGAGTGTACAACTGTGGATCCTGCAAAGTCTTGAAAGTTTGCAGCGTCTAAGAACCCCTCGCCCCATTTCCAAGATGCTTGGATTGGATATATTAAACCCGTCAAGATAATTACGAATATTAAGAATGGCCAAAGTTTTATCCGTTCAGCTAACGCTCCTGACACAATGGATGCGGTGGCAGCGCAAAACATCAACTGAAAGAAGAAATCAGATCCTACAGACGCATATGACAAATCGGCATTTTCTGCGGCTAAGCCAACAGGTTCAAGTGATGTTGGTGTGAAGGCGCCAAGCATATTTGGTATCGTCCAGCCATCGCCTGGATACATTAGATTAAAGCCAACCAACCAATAGGCTAAACATGCAAAGCCGAAGAGGCCCATATTTTTAGTCAACTGCATCGTCACGTTTTTGGAGCGCACTAAGCCTGCCTCTAGCATGGCAAAGCCGGCGGCCATGAAGAACACAAGGAAGCCTGCGATCAAAAAGAGGAGTGTCGTGAGGATAAAGCCGACTTCTGCGGGAACGGCGGCTGGAGCATCCTGTGCGAAAGCAGAGGCAGGCAAAGCGGTCAGGCCTGTCACAAGAAGGAGTTTTTTCAAAAGATTGGTCATGTTCGTTTCCTTAAGTGTCAATCTGTGTGGAATTAGATGGCGTCTTCGCCAGACTCGCCGGTGCGCACACGAATGGCTTGCTGCACATCCAGTACAAAGATTTTTCCATCGCCAATTTTGCCCGTTTTTGCACTATTTTCGATGGCGGTGACCGTTTGATCCGCCATATCAGTAGTGACAACAATTTCGAGTTTAATTTTGGGTACGTAGTTGATGTCGTATTCGGCGCCACGATAAATTTCCGTATGACCTGACTGAATGCCATAGCCTTTAATTTCGGTGACCATCATTCCTTTTACGCCGATGTCGGTCAGTGCAGTGCGCACTTCTTCCAGTTTAAAAGGTTTAACTGTAGCTATAATGAGCTTCATTTTATCCTCAATAATATTACGCGGTTTTGAGGCCGCAGGTCAGATCAATGGTCAGGATTTGATTGATTGGCGCAATAAAGGG
>DLZA01000088.1:1699-4220 GCA_003447515.1 Paracoccaceae bacterium | reverse complement strand
TCTCATTGCACTCCACAAACCGAATAAGAAACACTATCTTACACAAAATGACCTAAATTAGGCACGAGCATTTATGGCAGAAGGTAGAAAGCGAGGCCGTTTGGTGGCGCCTAAGAGGTCGTTTAAGGCCAAGAAGAAAAGGGCTTCATTTTTTTCTTCAGTTACGTCCCTGCTGGCTCCTAAAAAGTCCTCCGCTAAGACCAAGCGCCCGATTGCAGGACGGCAGGTTCATGGGCAGGCCAGGATAAAAGGGCGGCAAGGCCCAAGTAGTAAAGTTAAAAACCTTGTTAAATGGCGCACTATGCTACGGGGTAATAAGAAATCCAAGATAGTGAGCGCTAGAAAGAAACTAGGTGTAAAAGCAAAGGGTCCAAATGGTGCAAAACCGAGACGCAATTTTTTAATACGGGTCTTAAAGTTTGTAATGGGCATTATTTTACGTGTGCTTTGGTGGATCTTTTTCCGCGTTGCCATTGTCACAGCTGCCGTAGTTGGAAGCGTGACTACCTATTATTATTCAACACTTCCTGATGCGGCTGCCTTGATGGATGACCGCGAACGAGGGTCAATTACAATTTTGGACCAGACAGGACAAGTGTTTGCATGGCGCGGCGATCAGTTTGGTGGCTTGGTTGATGCTAATTCGGTTGCACCGCATTTGAGAGATGCTGTGGTCGCAACAGAGGATAAGCGGTTCTTCAGCCACATGGGCATTTCGCTGCGGGGTATTGCGGGCGCTATCCGCACCAATCTGCGAGAAGGGCGGCATCCATTAAAAGGGCATGGCGGTTCAACGATTACGCAACAGGTTGCAAAATTAGTGTTTTTTTCTGAAATGAAATCCATCGAACGCAAGATTAAAGAAGTCCCAATGGCCTTTGCAATGGAGCTGAAATACACCAAGGATGAAATTCTGACAATTTATATGAACCGCGCTTATTTGGGTGCGGGAAGCAACGGGTTTGAAGCTGCAGCGCAACGATACTTTTCTAAATCAGCCTCCAACGTGAGCATTCCTGAGGCGGCAATGATGGCAGGTTTGTTGAAGGCGCCATCTGCAACAGCACCAACGCGTAACATTGGTAAAGCACAAGATCGTGCCGCATTGATTGTTGGCCTGATGCAGGACCAGGGTAAACTTTCAGCGCAGGAGGCTGCATATGCACGTACTAATCCTGCGCAACTGTCCAATGCAGCAAAATCACGAGTGGGTACGTATTTCGCAGATTGGATCGTTGAAAGTGGTCCAGATTTCATTTTAAGAGACACTAAAGAAGATTGGGTGATCCGCAGCACCTTTGATAAGCGTGTGCAAAAAGCTGCTGAAGATGGTTTGGATTTTGTCTTTGAAAATAGTGTGCGTAAAGGCTCTAAAGCGCAGGCTGCAATTGTTGTGTTGTCACGTGATGGCGCGGTGCGTGCGATTGTTGGTGGTAGGAAGTCAGGAAATGCAGGCGGTTTTAATCGAGCAACCCAAGCTTTACGGCAAACTGGGTCTTCGTTTAAACCGTTCGTGTATGCAGCGGCGCTGAATGACGGTTGGCGCTACACGACTGAAGTAGTAGATGAAAAATTTTGCATGAACGTCGCTGGTTCCGGTCAATATTGCCCGAAAAACTACACCAAAAAGTATGAGGGCGAAATGACGATGACAACGGCTATGGCAAAGTCCAAAAATACAGTTGCTGTAAAAGTTGCCGTTGCCGTTGGCACGGATAAGGTATCGAGAATTGCAAAAGGGTTTGGCATAAAAAACAAGATCAACGTTGGGCCGGCCATGGCGCTGGGAACGTCTGAAAGTACGTTGTTGGAGATGACGGGTGCCTATGCTGGTATTTTGAACGAAGGCATTGAGGTGACCCCCTACGGTGTGATCGAACTGACGCTGCAGGGAGATAAAACGCCATTAATCGTGCACTCAAGCGCACTAGGCCAGCGAGTGATGTCACAACAATCTGCGCAACAATTGACGTATATGATGAACCAAGTTGTGGAAAACGGTTCAGGGCGTAAGGCGCAAATCCTTGGGGTCGAAATTGCGGGCAAGACTGGTACAACGCAGGGTGCGAAGGATGCGTGGTTCATAGCTTTTACCAATGACTATGTGGTTGGTGTTTGGATGGGGTATGATGACAACACTAAGTTGACTGGCGTCACAGGCGGTGGTCTGCCAACCGATATCTGGCGTGAAACCATGGAGCGCGTTTTAGGCGGGCACATACCTGCACCACTCCCCATGATCATCCCACAAGAACAGATGTTGATTGAAGGACAGAAGATTGTGCCGGGTAGTAAGGTGCAAAATTCCCTGAACGAATCGCCACGTGATTTGAGCGAACAGTTTGGACAAAATTTGAAGAAGTTAGATCGAGATGCAGAGAGCGTTTTGAAAAAGGTCCTGGATGGGATCTTTGGGCGTAAAAATTGACCCTGAATTAGCAATAAAAAAAGCACAATACGATTGGGTGCGTTTTTGTTTATGAAGAGGCATTATTTAGGACATTGTTTTAAGGTGGGCTAT
>DLZA01000088.1:0-1321 GCA_003447515.1 Paracoccaceae bacterium | reverse complement strand
CGTTCAAGGCGCAACATGGAAATACCTTCGATGATGATGTCAAACATAAGGTTACGGCCTGAAGCATCGGAAACTTGCCATTGTACCAGAAATGGGCGTTTGCCCTTGAAGGTAACGGTGCTATCCACAAGAAAACCGCGTTTGGATTTCTGCGACTTAATCACTTTAATGTCCGCGCCAATAAATTCGCGGAACCGTTTGCCGTATTTGCGAGCCATATAGCCTTGGAACACTTTGGTGTAGGATTTAATTTGTGATTTGGATGCGCCGCGACGCGCAAAACCTAGTGACGAACGTGCAATAACTGGGACGTCGGCGTATTTTGCAAAGATGCGTTCAAAATCACGCAACATAATCTTCTCAGTTTTTCCAGAGTTGATCACAAGAAAAATGTCGCTTGTGAGCTTATCGATTAGGCTCTCGGCTTCGAATTTTGTCAACGCAAGCGCTGGGCCTGTCAAGAATAGGGATGCTAAGATCGCTGTAATTGCGCGACGAGTGTAGAGTTTAGTCTGCATAGGGATCTTCCAAATCTGCAATATTGTTTATGGAGGAGCCAATTTTAAAACGACGATTTTGCAGGTAAAGGGATCTGGCTGCAATGTAGCTGTCCTCTGATTCATAGAGAATGCCGTTGATTGCATCAGCATATTCATTGCGGTCCCCAACCTTATCTACAACATAAAGCGGAAACGTGACTTTGCGACTGCTGGATGGCAATAAGTTACCAATGGGATCGAGGAAAAAGTCCACGATAAGACCGTAAGTCGCACGCTCTGTACGTGGGCCAAATATTGGCACTTCTAAGTATCTGCCCTCAGAAAATCCGTAAACAGCAAGCGTTTCACCAAAGTCAGTTTTGACATCTTCGTCCATGCCAATGAGAGTTGCGGTGTTAATAATACCGCCAGCGCCAAAAATAGTGTTTGTCGTTAAGCGGATAGTATTAATTACAACGTCATCTAGCCGAAGTTGGAGGGCAGAGTTTACAATTTCTCCTGGGATTGCGAGGTTTGCCGCCACGTTACTGATGGCGCGGTCCGCTTGTAATGGCACGGTTTTCCCGTAGCCACGCGCAACAGGCGCCACTAAATTGCTATCAAGTGCTTTGTTAAAGTTGTGAATTTTGCGGTTCAAAGTTTCATTAGGGTCATAAATTCCATTTGAAGATGGAGGTGTTGAACAGCCTGCAAGCACTGCTAACACAACTCCCGAACAAATCGTATGAAAAAAATAATGGATCATGAATGGCAATATCTCTTATTTATAACCCTATAAATAGGCGGGTCAGTTGAAAGTGTCGATGTTATCTGAAAAAATT
>DLZA01000197.1:1911-6654 GCA_003447515.1 Paracoccaceae bacterium | reverse complement strand
ACGCCCCATTTTCTGCAAAATATGGTGGATTAACGCCGTCGTCGTAGATTTCCCATTTGAACCCGTGACGCATACTACGCGGGGCAAAACATCAAAATCATCCCAATCTGGCGTGCCATAGCTGCGGAAGAATAAACCTACGTCGTTATCGACAACAGCACCATTTTCCCATGCTTTAACAATCACAGGATGCGGCGCAGGATACAAATGCGGTATACCAGGCGAAGTTATCAAACAACTTACACCCTCCCAATTCTTATCTTTAAGCAAATCGGCCAATAAAAAGCCCTCAGCCGACGCAGCTTCCCGCATAGCAGAATTGTCATCCCAACATACAGGTACTGCGCCTCCTGCCTTTAGTGCCCGGGCTGCCGCCAACCCAGACCGCCCTAGCCCCAAAACTGCAACCGAATGCCCACCATATCCACGCACTGGAATCATCAAAACCGTCCTTGGGGCGCACCCCCATTTTAAAACCAAGAGTATAATTAAACGGTCTAATGACGCAAATTCTCAACCTATGTTAACGAATTTTCAACGTAGCCAAACCAATCAACGCAAGAATTAGAGAAATAATCCAAAATCGAATAACTATCTGTGCTTCTCCCCATCCCTTTTTTTCAAAATGGTGGTGAATAGGCGCCATAAGGAATACTCGTTTACCTGTGGTTTTATAATACAAAACTTGAATAATGACTGACAAAGCCTCAACCACAAATAAGCCACCAACAATCCCCAAAACGATTTCATGTTTGATACAAACTGCTATCGCACCCAAAGCACCGCCAAGCGCAAGCGACCCGGTATCACCCATGAACACCGCCGCTGGCGGCGCATTAAACCAAAGAAACCCAAGACCCCCACCAATGACAGCCGAAGTAAAAACCAACAATTCACCAGTACCTGCGACATAATGCACATCAAGATATTCTGTAAAATCCGTGCGCCCAACAACATAGGCAATCGCACCCAAGGCAGCCGCACAAATCATCACAGGCATGATGGCTAATCCATCAAGACCATCTGTTAGGTTCACTGCATTGGCTGCCCCTACAATCGTAATCATCACAAAAGGGAAATAGAAAATCCCAAAGTTCAGCAGAGCATCTTTAAATACAGGAACCGCAATCTGACGCGTCAGTTCTTCAGTATGTAGGGTGGACACATAAATTGCTGCTAACAGCGCAATCACGAAACCTAGTGCGAGCCTTGCTTTACTACTGAACCCTGCAACCATTTGTTTTGAAACTTTTAAATAGTCATCCAAGAACCCAATAAGCGCAAAACCCATTGTCACCAGCAGTACAGTCCAAACATACCCATTGTCTGATCGCGCCCACAATAATGTGCTGACCAATAATGTGCCAAGGATGAGCATTCCGCCCATAGTTGGCGTGCCCGCCTTTGCAAAGATGTGACCTTCAGGTCCATCTTCACGGATCGGTTGCCCATTTTTCTGCCATTTTTTCAACGCATTTATCAATGGTTGGCCAAACAGAAAGCTTAAAATTAAAGCTGTAAAAAATGCACCTCCTGCTCGAAATGTAATATAACGAAAAAGGTTGAAAAAATCTCCACCATCCCCGTATTCGCTCAGAAAATATAACATTTGACGGCTCTGCCCCTATTTTTCGCTAGTTTTACCCAGGCTTTTGATTGCTGTGACAACGAGCCCAACTTTTGATCCTAAAGATCCTTTTACCATAGCGACGTCACCAGAATCCAGCAGCCTGTTCACAGAGGCACCCATCTCTGATACTTGATCAAAGTGCCGGCCCCTTTTATGATCTGGCAGTGCATTGTGTAGGGCGACCATGAGTGGTCCGCTTGTGTGCACTTTGTCTACCTGCTCCATGGACTCACAGGCCGCCAACCCTGCATGCAAGTTTAATTCCTCAGGTCCCAATTCCAGCATATCGCCCAAAAAGGCAACTCGGCTACCGTCCAATTGCGGCGTCACACTGGCCAAAACCGCTAAGGCAGCCTCCATTGATGTCGGATTCGCGTTGTAACTTTCGTCTATCAGCTCAAGTGTGTCACCCGATTCTGCGATCTGAACTAAAAACCGTTGCCCTCGGCCCGAAGGAGCCCTCCAAGACGCAAGCGCCAACATTGCTTTGGCCACATCACCACCGACTGCTTCCATTGTGCCTAATACAGCAAGACCATTCATCACCAAGTGCTGACCAGGCGCACCAACTTTGAACAAAATAGAATTACCATGCAAAATGGCCTCAACTGCGGACCCATGTTCTGTGGCTTGCGCGCTGATCAAGCGAATATCAGCAATCTCACTTTGCCCAAAAAGAATAGTCCGCCCAGCACCACGCACTTTTTGAACCACAGGCAAGTTTGGAATATCCGAGTTTATCACTGCAACACCGCCCTCACTTAGTCCTTCAAATATCGCAGCTTTTTCCTCTGCAATTTGGTCGATACAGTTGAATGCTTCCATGTGAACTGCCGCCACGGTGGTAATCACCGCCACATCCAGTTGTGCAATACGCGCCAATGGACCAATCTCGCCTGGATGGTTCATGCCAATCTCAATCACTGCAAAATCTGTGTCTTTGGGCATCCGCGCCAACGTGAGTGGAACTCCCCAATGGTTGTTAAAACTACGGACAGCGGCGTGGACTTTACCCTGCAGTTGAAATGCTGCGCGAAGCATTTCTTTCGTACCTGTCTTCCCAACTGATCCAGTAATACCAATAACCTTAGCTTTTGTCCTCGCCCGCGCAGCCAAACCAAGCGCGGTCAATCCATCCAGCACATCGGGAACAATCAACAAAGGCGCATCCTGTGCCACACCGTCAGGCCACCGAGAAACCAACGCGGCACCCGCGCCTGCTTGCAAGGCGACACCAACGAAGTCATGACCATCGCGAATATCTTTTAAAGCTACAAACAAATCGCCCGGTTCCAATTCACGCGTATCAATCGAAACGCCACTAACGGACCAGTCGCCGTATGCGTCGCCACCCGTAGCCACCACCGCCTCTTTTTTTGTCCATAAAACATTCATCTACGAACCCAACCCGTCAAGTGCAAATACAGCTACACTTGCCTGCTCTACATCATCAAACGGCAAAACATCATCCCCAACTATTTGTCCCGTTTCATGCCCTTTGCCCGCCACCAGCAACGTGTCACCAGGCTGTAGAAAATCAACAGCTGTCAAAATTGCCTCGGCGCGGTCGCCAATCTCAGTCGCCCCGGGGCACTTTGTCAGTATCATCTTTCGGATTAAATCTGGGTCTTCAGACCGCGGATTGTCGTCTGTAATAAAAATTTTATCAGCATGATCCCGCGCCGCAGCACCCATCAAAGGCCGTTTGTATTGATCACGGTCCCCACCTGCACCAAAGACCACGATTAACCGACCTAACACATGTGGCTTCATCGCCTTAAGCGCAGTTTCAAGCGCATCTGGTGTATGTGCATAATCCACGAAGACCGATGCACCATTTTTACGAGTTGCTGCTAATTGCATGCGTCCGGGCACAGTGCATAACTCAGGCAAGCATCGGAATACATCTGCGCTTAGCCCGCCACAAGCAATCACCAACGCCGCAGCCGTCAGTACATTTTGCGCTTGGAAACCACCAATCAAATTCAGCCGAGCCGTAAAAATCTCACCGCGCCACGAAAACCGCACGTCTTGACCTGTTGCATCACAACGAACCCCAAGGATCTGCAGATCCCCCTGCTCCGTGCCGAGCGTAATGACGCCTTGTCCCCGTAACAACGCGATATCCACCAACGTTTTACCTCTAGGATCATCTATGTTGATCACAGCCGAGCCTTCGGGCGGCAAAACATGCGAAAACAGCCTCGCCTTCGCGCTAAAATAAGCTTCAAACGTTTCGTGGTAGTCTAGATGATCTTGTGAAAAATTCGTATACGCGCCTGCCGTGAGATACACACCATCAAGACGCTGTTGTTCCAACCCATGGCTCGATGCTTCCATTGCCGCGTGAGTAATACCTACAGATTTTAGCGTATTCAGAAGCTTATGCAGAGTCACAGGCTCTGGCGTCGTATGCTTCGTCGCCGCCGCATAGGCTCCTTCAACGCCCGTTGTGCCAAAGTTTACAGCCGCTCGTCCCATAAGCTCCCAAATCTGGCGTGTAAAATTCGCTACAGACGTTTTACCGTTTGTTCCTGTTACAGCAACCATACTAGCGGGTTGACCCACATAGCAACGTGCCGAAGCTAATGCCAGACTGCGGCGAGGCTCACTCGACACAACGATAGGCACGTCAATCTTGCCAACATACTTTTGTGTTAATTCCAGCCCAATTGTATCAGTCAAGATCGCAGCTGCACCCATGCGCAAGGCTTGTGGTACAAATTCGCCTCCATGTACGACCAAACCTGGCATAGCCGCGAATAAATCATTCCTGCTGCAATTGCGGCTATCAACACAGATACCAGCGATAACTGGATTAGAGATCATACCGTGCGTCGCAGTCAAACCGAGTTGTTGTAGCGTTCGATTAGTCATCTACCACCCTTTGGTTTCGCTCAATCCCGCACGCTCACGAATTTAAAATTTCTGGCTGCCGCAAAATTGGGCCGCAGCCCGAGGATTGGCATTAAACGCGCCACAATCTCAGCTGAGACAGGAACAGCCGTCCACCCTGCAGTGCGGCGCTCTTCTCCGTGTGCACGAATGGAAGGTTCGTCAAGCGTAACGACCAAAACATACTTTGGATTACTAGCCGGGAAGACACTTGCGAA
>DLZA01000197.1:0-1518 GCA_003447515.1 Paracoccaceae bacterium | reverse complement strand
GCGACCTCATAGCCTTTCACCTCACCAAAACTAGCGGTGCCGTTGGTTACTACAGCTCTTAACATTTTAATCAATTTTTCAGAAATTTTCTCTGAAATTACTTGCTCTCGGGCTTCCGGAACACTTACTTGTTTGATAATCGTTGGCTTTACTTTGTACCCGCCGTTACCCACGGTGGCATACGCCGCCGCTAGATGCAGCGGCGTCACAGCTATTCCATGTCCATAAGAAATTGTCATCATCGAAATATCAGACCAGCGCTTTGGTAATAGTGGCCGCGCCCTCTGTGCCTCGCCCAGCTCAACTGGAACGGTATCAAAAAATCCGAGCTTTTCAAGCATTTGCTGTTGTGCGCTTGCACCTGCCGCTAACGCCATACGGGCCGTGCCAATATTAGATGACTTCACGATTATATCAGTAACGGACAATTGTTTTCCAAAATCATGAAAATCACGAATTTTGAATTTACCCAATCTCAATGGTCCGCGCGTATCAATCATTGTATTTTCGTTTACAAGACCTTCTTTAAGGTTAATCCCTGCCTGAAAAATCTTAAAGGTGGAGCCAAGCTCATACACACCTTGGCTAGCCCGGTTGAATAATGGGCTTTGGGATGGATCACCTTTGATTAACATACGAGGCCGATTGTTGGGATCAAAGTCAGGTAAAGAAACCATAGATAAAATCTCGCCCGAATGAATATCCATCAAGATCGCACCAGCACCTTTAGCGTCCATCAGCTTTACACCACCCGCAAGTACCTCGCGCATGGCAGATTGCGCCGTCAGATCAATTGATAATTGCAGCGGTTTACCTTCACGTGCTGGATCACGCAGAGATTCATCAAAATACCGCTCCACGCCAGCAATGCCTATGACCTCGGCAGCATTCACACCCTCTTTACCAAAACTCGCGCCGCCCAAAATATGGGCTGCCAATTTACCATTTGGATAAAGTCGCATTTCACGAGGGCCAAACAACAGGCCAGGTTCACCTAAGTCATGCACGAGCTGTTGTTGCTCTGGGCTAATTTTCTTTCTAATCCAAAGGAACTTACGCTTACCAGAAAGATCTTTGGTCAGTTTGTCTATTTCCAAATCAGGGAAAATTTTCGAAAGACCCACAGCAGCTGCCTTTGGATCAACCATCAACGATGGCTGTGCATAAAGTGCCGTTGTAGCAAGATTTGTTGCCAGAACTTCACCATTGCGATCCACAATATCCGCCCGTTGATTAGCAATTTGCGGAATAAACGCGGCGGATACAGGCTCATGAGGCTCCGATGCTGCAAGCGTACTCATGCGCACACCAACAACTGAAAAACAGACAAGAAAAAATATACCAAGAACTATCAAACGGCTTTCCGCACGGCGACGCATACGCGTCTGTAACTTCACATTGCGGATAGCCCGCTCCTCAGCCTCAATAACATCCGGGTTTTCGCCTTTTTCACGAGCATCCAGAATGCGGGCAAGGGGGCGCAAGGGCGTTCTCATCATGGAGTCTCCTTATCAGGGG
>DLZA01000116.1 GCA_003447515.1 Paracoccaceae bacterium | reverse complement strand
ACCAAAAAAAATGAACACCCAAGAGCCCCAGTGAGACACCAAATAGAAGGTGTAAAGGTCACCCAGACCCAAGCAGGCTTCAAACATTGGGTTAAAACGTTCCGCGTCAAGGCACTGTCCCGAGGCATCTCAGGCAAAACATATGATCAGGCTTTTCGCGGTATTAAATTGCAAAAACGAGTTATAGCATCTGACCGCAAACAAGCCGAGTTTTCTCGCCAAATCTGGGATTACCTCGACACTGCCACATCACCCAAGCGGGTAAAAAATGGCCAGGCAATGGTTAAAAAACACAAAAATCTACTCCGCAGAATCGAAGCTAAGTACGGCGTAGAATGGTCTATTGTAGTTGCTATCTGGGGTCTCGAATCATCCTATGGCACCAACATGGGCGATATCAATATCATCGAAGCTCTTGCCACATTAGCCTATGAAGGCCGCCGGAAAAAATTTGGTGAAAATCAATTACTGACCGCCCTCAAAATCATCCAAAATGGTGATATCACGCCAAATCGCATGATGGGTTCATGGGCAGGCGCAATGGGCCACACCCAATTCATCCCCACATCGTTTGATGCGCTTGCTGTAGACTTTACAGGTGACGGTAAACGCGACGTGTGGAACCCACGCAAACCCGATGACGCACTAGCCTCTACTGCCAATTACCTGCGCCAAAACGGCTGGGTCAGCGGACAGCCATGGGGCATCGAAGTCAAACTCCCCAACAACTTTTACTACGGAAACGCATCACTGAAGGTAAAAGCAACGACAGCGCGCTGGGCTGAACTTGGAGTGCGCCGCATGGATGGGAATAAAATCCCAAACTACGGCAAAGCTGCGATTTTATTGCCTGCCGGTGCAAATGGACCGGCATTCGCTGTGTTTAAAAATTTTTTTGTGATTAAAACCTATAACAACGCGAATTCCTATGCGATGGCTGTTGGACATTTAGCGCAAAAAATCAATGGTGGCGGTGAATTCGTGCAGGAATGGCCTCGTGGCCCAGGCGCTCTAAAACTAAACCAAAAGATAGAGTTTCAAGAATTGCTGCTGGAAGCGGGTTACAATATTGGTGACGTGGATGGTATAATTGGCCCTAAAACCATCGACGCACTATCCGACATGCAGATCAAAGCAGGCGTTCGGCCCACTGGCAAAGCGGACAAAGCTGCACTAAAATTCCTACGCAGCCAAGTGCGCTAATACAACGATAAAAGAAGTAATCGTCACAATCCTCCCGCTTGGGCCGTTTGCTAAAACAATATCTTGGCATTTCAAAAAAACAGTCACAAATCAAAGCCTAGAACAGCTTTAAAGTAAGCTTGTATTACCAAATCCAGGCAATTTGCATACCATGACTAAAAAACACGCAGTGCGTTCTGGAGCAAACATTCACTGCTCAGTTGAACCCCAATCCGCAGACATCATTTCCCGCAGCCGGCTGGCTGTTCGTTCAAACTCAAACGCGCCGGTGCCTTTTTCATACAACTGTTCTGGCTCCGCCGCGGCAGAAGCGATAAATTTGACTCCCGCTTCATATAGCGCGTCAATCAAAGTCACAAAACGCTTTGCCTCATTAGCACCTTCTCGATTAAGGCGTGGAATGTCTCTCAAAATAAGCACTCTGACTGCCTTTGCAATTACTAGATAATCTCCTGGCCCCAGCGGCTGTCCACACAGCTCTTCGAACGTCGCCATCGCTACCCCATTGTGGAATACTGGCAGCACAATTTCACGCGACTTGTGATGCAAGACCAACGGCTCCCCAGGAGCCCCCACCAGATCAGACCAGACCCTTTGAATTGCTTTTCCCGCAGCCTCATCAATGGGCGTAAAATACGTCTTATGTCCCTGCAGACGATTTTGTCGGTGATCTATTTCACTATCGAGGTTATAGACATCCATCCGGTCCTTAATCATTGAAATAAAGGGTAGAAAAAGGTTTCTGTTCAATCCGTCCTTATACAAATCGTCAGGATGGCGATTTGATGTAGCTACAATCACAACACCCGCCTGAAACAACTTTTCAAATAATCGACCGACGATCATCGCATCAGTAATATCTGTAATCTGCATCTCATCAAAACAGAGCAACCTGGACGAGGAAATCACCTCCTCCGCGACAGGAGCAATCGCGTCCTCAACACCCAGTTGCCGCGCATCGTGCATCAGCGTGTGTATTTCTTGCATAAAAGCATGAAAATGTACGCGGCGTTTACGGGGTTCGTCCATCCAATCAAAGTACATGTCCATCAGCATAGATTTGCCCCGTCCGACCCCACCAAAAAGGTACAAACCCTTAACAGGATTGGCTAATTTTCCAAGCCGTTTGAATAAGCGTTTTTTTTCAGGCTTTTGCATCCTTCCAGCAACATCATTAAACAGCGCCAATATGGATACCTGCGCTGGATCACAGTGCAAGTCCCCCTGCCGTACGCGTTCTTCATAAATCTCCATTAAGGTGGTCATAAACGATAAAACCTTGCGTCCATCAAAATTCTTTGGTCTTGGTGTCCTAACAACTAGCGGCCTCGCCCGCAATCGGGGACACAAGGATGACGGCTAAGTCTAAAATATGGACACCTATTCTAATAGTGTCCTGCTTAATTTTGATGACAGGCTTTGCCATCCGCGCTTCCTTCGGTGTCTTTCAAATCCCCATCGCATCAGAATTCGGCTGGCTCCGTTCAGAATTTTCCCTCGCTATCGCTATACAGAACCTCGCATGGGGCATCGGCCAACCAATTTTTGCCGCAATAGCTGAAAAGTTTGGTGACCGTCGTGCAATTTTTCTTGGTGCCTTAACCTATGCCGCAGGTCTTATTCTATCATCAGTTGCGATCACACCCAGTGCTCATCAACTCCTTGAAATCATGGTTGGTTTTGGTATCGCTGGTACAGGCTTTGGGGTCATTCTCGCTATCGTTGGACGCGCCGCAAGTGACGAAAACCGTTCTCTAGTCCTTGGCATCGCAACGGCATCAGGCAGCCTTGGCCAATTCATCGGCCCTCCGATAGCAGCTGCCTTACTAACCCAAATGAACTGGTCGAGTGTTTTCCTCATCTTCGCTGTCGCTATCCTATCCACCATGCTCTTTGTCCCCTTCTTACGCAGCCAAACCACCGCCACAAATGCTGCAGCAGAAAAAACTATGTCCAAAATCCTGCTTAATGCAGTTAAGGATCCAACTTACACGTTGATCTTCCTTGGCTTCTTTTCCTGCGGTTACCAGCTTGGCTTTATAACTGCCCACTTTCCAGCCTTTATCACTGAAATCTGCGGGCCCATCTCGGTGGGGGGAGCACTTGATTCAATCGGCGTCAACAACACAATCCTTGGTGGCGTCGCAATTGGTATTATTGGTCTCACCAATATAATTGGTACAGTGGGCGTAGGGCTGCTTGGAAAGCACTTTCCTAAAAAGTACCTATTGGCAATAATTTACACAGGCCGCACACTTACATCCACCTGGTTTATCATGATGCCTATGTCTCCAACCACAGTAGTAATTTTTAGCGTCCTCATGGGATTTCTCTGGCTTGCAACAGTGCCGCTCACAGCAGGTCTCATAGCCCACATCTACGGGCTTCGCTACATGGGAACATTGTATGGAATCGTGTTCTTCAGTCATCAGCTTGGTAGCTTCTTGGGTGTCTGGCTCGGTGGTGCGCTCCACGACATTTACGGCACTTACACGCTTGTTTGGTGGATCGGTATTGGCGTTGGCGCAATCTCAGCGATCTTGCATTTACCAATCAGGGAAATCCCACTGAAGGCCCAACCAGCTTAACCACCGATATGTTGCATTCCACGTTTTGCAGCCAACATTACCTGTTTTTGTCGCTCACGAAACCGCTCCTTGCGGTCTTCTGAGTGCTGATCGATGCACTTATGACAGGTCACACCATGCTCATACTCAGGCCGATCAAAGTCCACAGGTAAAAGCGGCATGCGACAAGCAAAACAAAGTTCATACCCACCTTTTTTCAACCCATGGCCTACGGACACTCGACTGTCAAAAACAAAACATTGCCCATCCCAAGTGCTCTCTTCTTCGGGCACGTTTTCAAGATATTTCAGTATGCCACCCTTCAAATGATATACATCCTGAACGCCTTTCCCGAGCAAATAATTTGTCGATTTTTCACACCTAATCCCTCCAGTGCAGAACATCGCTATCTTTTTATCTAAAAAGCGGTCCTTGTTTTGTTCCCACCACTCAGGAAAGTCACCAAAACTGTTGGTTTTTGGATCAACTGCACCAACAAATGTGCCAATCGCAACCTCATAATCGTTGCGTGTATCGATCACCACTACATCCTCGCGCGCGATCAAACTATTCCATTCCTCCGCTTCAACGTAGCTCCCGACACTAGCTGTTGGGTCAACCTGAGGCTGCCCCATGGTTACAATCTCTTTCTTCAATTTCACTTTCATACGCAGAAATGGCATTTTGTCAGTGAAGCTTTCTTTATGATCTAAATCTGTACAGCCAGGCAGCGCACGAATGTGCTTCAGCGCTGCATCAATACCGACACGTGGGCCCGCGATTGTACCGTTAATCCCCTCAAATGCCAGTAGCAACGATCCCTTAATTCCTTCCGATTCGCAGATCGCTTGAAGCGAGCCTTGCAAAGCTTCATGGTCGTCAAAACGAGTAAAATGATACAGAGCGGCAACAACAATATTGGACATAGCGGCGATATAGACCCAGCGACTACAAATTGCTAGCCTAAAGCCTAACTGATAAGGAAGACCAAGATGACCCAAGCCCTGATCATGATCGATGTCCAGAATGATTTCTGCCCAGGTGGCGCACTTGCCGTCGAAGGAGGCGACCAGATCATCGCACCTATAAATGCTATGCAGGACGACTTTGCGGTAAAAGTCCTAACCCAAGACTGGCACCCACTTAATCACTCATCATTTGCCGACAATCATCAAGGTGCTGAACCGTATTCCACAACTCAAATGCCGTACGGCACCCAAGTTCTTTGGCCTCGTCACTGCGTCACAGGCAGTGACGGTGCTAATTTTAAAATAGGACTGAACACCGATAGTGCTGATATGATTGTGCGCAAAGGCTACAACCCAAAAATAGATAGCTACTCTGCATTTTTCGAAAATGATCATGTTACGCAGACTGGCTTGCATGGCTACCTTCAAGAAAGGGGGGTAACTGAACTCACGATGGTGGGTCTTGCTACAGATTTCTGCGTAAAATTTTCCGCGCTCGACGGGGCAAAACTTGGCTATCGCGTCAATATAATTGAGTCTGCGTGTCGTGGTATCGACCTTGGAGGATCATTAAAAATTGCGCTCAATGAAATGCGGTCAGCCGGTGTGAGCTTAGCCTAGCTAGACAAGCAACTTAACCCCTGCTTTATATATGTTTGTTTCATAGGGAGCCCTCTCATGGTCGATATCGCAACTCGTGTGTATAATCACAAATGGAAGATCGACCCGATTGTGCGTTCATTAATAGACACAGATTTCTATAAACTGTTAATGTGTCAATCAGTGCTTCGAAATAAGCCAGATGCCCAAGTTACGTTCAGTTTGATCAACAGAACAAATTCCCTGCACATCGCCAACATCATTGATGAGGGTGAGCTTCGCGAACAGCTAGACCACGTCCGCTCTCTAGGCCTCTCACGCGGGGAAAGCACATGGCTGCGCGGCAACACATTCTATGGCAAAAGACAAATGTTTCGCCCTGATTTCATGGAATGGTTCGAAAATCTACGCCTACCAGCCTATCATTTAGAAAGGGTAGACGGCCAGTACGAACTCACATTTGAAGGTACATGGCCTGAAGTTATGCTTTGGGAAATTCCAGCCCTGTCAATTATTATGGAACTCCGGTCTCGCGCAGTGCTTAAAGACATGGGAAAATTCGAACTCCAAGTCCTATACGCCCGTGCCATGACAAAGCTTTGGGAAAAAATCGAACGCCTGCGCGCCGAGCCTGAACTGCGTGTTGCCGATTTTGGCACACGCCGCCGTCATTCATACATGTGGCAAGACTGGTGCGTACAAGCCATGCGCGAAGGTCTGGGCGAGAGTTTTACAGGCACCTCCAACTGCCTCATTGCCATGCGAAGAGAGGTAGAGGCCATCGGCACAAACGCCCACGAACTACCAATGGTCTATTCCGCACTAGCCCAAAACGACACCGATCTTGCCCAGGCTCCCTATCAAGTTTTGAAGGACTGGCAGGACGAACATGATGGCAATCTGCTTATCATCCTGCCGGACACATTTGGTACTCAGGGTTTCGTCGATAATGCGCCCAATTGGCTATCTGATTGGACAGGCATCCGTGTAGACAGCGGCGATCCAGCTGTAGCAACAGAAACTGCAATCAACTGGTGGAAATCCCGTGGTCAAGACCCATCTGAGAAACTGATCATCTTTTCAGACGCGCTCGATGATATGAAAATTATGAAACTCTTCAAGCAATTCAATGGCCGCGTCCGCATGGGTTTTGGCTGGGGAACTATGCTAACAAACGATTTTCGGGGTCTTGTCCCTGGCGACGCACTTGCACCCTTCTCACTTGTCTGTAAAGCTGTTGCGGCAAATGGAAATGCAACTGTCAAACTGTCCGACAATCCGCTAAAGGCCATGGGCCCACAGGACCAGATCGACCGTTACAAAAGGGTATTTAGTGTTGGCGACCAGGATGAGATTGAGGTCGTAGTCTAATCACCGTCCACTTTTCCACGTAGTTTCTTCACCTCACCCCGCCGCGTCTTGCCGTCCAGCCGACGTCGCTTACTACCGAGCGTTGGCTTGGTTTGGACCCGCCGCTTGGGTACTTTGAGCGCTTCACGGACCAAAACGATCAGCTTTTTCTGTGCCAACTCACGGTTCATTAGTTGACTACGATGTGCTTCGGCTGTCACCACAACAGCACCATCTTTTGTCCAGCGACGGCCCGCGAGGCGTTTCAACCGTGACTTAATTGCGGGCGTTAAATTAGGCGAGCGCGCAGCCTCAAACCGCAGTTCAACTGCGCTAGATGTTTTATTTACATGCTGACCCCCTGGGCCAGAAGAGCGCGTAAAACTCTCAGTAAGTTCCCAGTCCTCGATTAAAATGGAGTCGTTGATCCTCATAGCTATAAGATGTTAGCACAAAAATTTGCTTTATCACAGATCCTCAAAGCGAAGCAAAACAACATATTGCATAAAATAGTGCAGATTTTAATGAGTGTTCAGACAAAATTGATTCGACTAGTCTTAGTCTATTTCGACCACAAATTTTGTGGGAAAATCCCCTTATTATGCGGCTACCAATAATAGCTAGAATCTCCGATTAAGATACGGCAGAACGCTAACAATTATCTTTGAATGTGGTCATATTAAAAACAAATCTGGCAAGATCAACACTGCATGAATTGGTTCGGAAATGTAAAGAGCCCTGCCAGATACCAGCAGGGCTCTCCTCGAGATTTGGAAGTGGCAAGCAAGATCAGAGACTGATCAGGAGGCCAAGTTTGTGAATAGAGGGGCTGCCCCCTAGACGCTCACCTCGCGTGTAACCTTTACCGACTGCTCCGGTTTCTCAATAATCATGGGCACCTCCTTTTCTGTTGTTTTCACCAAGGGACAGATCATCCCACTCTTGAATCGTTGCACGGCTTGTGAAAAACGCAAAGAACTTTTTTCGTTTTTCACAAGATTTTGTACTAAAAAAGCTTGCGCTTAAACAGCAAGCGTTTTGCCAATCAAAAAAGCAACAAATAAACGAAACGGCAGCAACGCGACCAAGGCGAGTGATAATTTCACCAACCAATCCGCCACTGCAAGGCTAACCCAGAGAGGCAGCATTGGACCAAAACCCAACATTGGCACCACTTCAGCAGCCCAGCTGACGTCATTCGCAGGCTCAAGAAAAGTAAGACTAGCAGAAAAAGATATGGTGAAAAAGAAAGCTGTGTCGATGGATGATCCAATCAGTGTGGACGCCAAAGGTGCACGCCACCATGCACCTTCGCGCAGTCGATTAAACACCGCCACATCAATTAATTGCGCCATTAAGAAGGCAATGCCAGAGCCAATTGCAATACGCAGCGTCACCAAAGGCCCAAATTCACCTATAATTTGCGTACCCACAAACGAGCAGCCAATCCCCACAAGAAAACCAGCCAAAACTACCTTGCGCGCAGCAGACACACCATAAACTCGATTCATGATGTCTGTGACTAAGAAGGCTATTGGGTAAGTAAAAGCTCCCCATGTCAGCCAATTACCAAACAGATGCTGCACCAAGATATTAGACGACACAACAACAGCTGCCATTGCCAGGACGCCGGTAAACAAACCACGTGACATTTCATTTCTCCGTTTTGAAAAGGTAGCGGACACTTTTTACATATTTTTATGTGGGATAGCTCGCGTACCTTACGATAACAAGGGTACAATACAAAATTGTTACACAACGGAAATGCACTTGCATGATATCGCGCCAAAGCCTTGGCAAAACAAAGTATACTCTGATAATGTGATTACCTGGCATGTATTAAACGGGGTCCGAATTGTCGCTTTGGAAACTACATTGGTTGGAAGCAACTGGTGATCTCAGTGAGTGGTATGAGTGTATCACGGAACAGGTAGATGAAGCCTATATTGCGATGAAGTCATTTGTGCAGCCTACCTCAATGGATATCCTGATAGAAAAGGGTAACGGCAATGTTACTCCCGAAACAGGAATGCGCACGGATGTCATACGACCAAATCTGGCAAAGTTGGTTTTTGATAATTACAATGAAAATTTTTCCAAGACTCTGACCAGCAGCCTGATCAAACGACAGATGATCAATACCTCTCACCGCGCTATGAGGGCCGCTGGGCCAGGTTATGGTTTCACACTAGGTGGCACAATGGTAAGTGAAGGTTTGGCAGCGCAGTTCGTCCGTTTAGTTTGCAACAGCTCACCAGAACCCTGGGACAGGGCTGTATCAGATAAAATACTTAGCAATATGTGGCCTGATCAGAGCAGCATGATGGACACAAAATTTGATCACAGCGAATGGTTTAACGGCACCGGCAGCAAACCCCGTTGGCTCGGCTATACAATTGGTTCAAAAATCGTTGAGACCTGGTTGCAAAGCACTGTAAATATAACGCCTGATCGCCTGATCAGCGTCCCCGCACCTAAAGTGCTGAACACCGTATCTACTCAGGCAATAATATCCTGAAGGAAAACAAACCTAGCAGGGCTAAAGCGATTTAAAATCCTGCATTGACGGTTTATTAGCCACCAACGGCGACGATGGCTTTGGCCAGTATTGGTACGACTTTCTCGTTAAGGCCGGCGACATTAAACCTACTATCATCAATCATATAAATCGCATGCTCTTCACGCAGCCGTACCACTTGCTCTTTGGACAAACCAAGGCGAGAAAACATACCGCGATGTTCAGCGATAAAGTCGTAACGATCCGAGCCTGTTGTTGTCCGCAATGCATCAGCCAGTATTTTACGAAGATTTAGCATTCCAATACGCACTTCTTCTAGCTCTGCTTCCCAATCAGCCCGCAGTTCGGAGTCAGACAGAACCATTGTCACCAAACGCGCCCCGTGATCTGGCGGGAAAGAGAAGTTCAAACGGTTCAGGCTCGACAACATACCTTGCGCTAGAGCGGTATTATCCACGTCTTTAGACAGAGTAATTACCAAACCACAGCGTTCACGATATATACCAAAGTTTTTTGAGCACGAGGCCGAAATCAACATCTCCGGACATTTTTGTGCCAGCAGTCGCACGCCGAACGCATCTTCATCCAGGCCATCCCCAAAACCCTGATAAGCGATGTCGACAAACGGAACAGCGCCCTTTTCATTCAAAAGAGCCGCAACTTCGCACCACTGCATATGGCTCAGATTTGCACCCGTCGGATTATGACAACAGCCGTGCAAAATTACAACGTCACCAGCTTTAACGTTAGCCAGGTTTTTCATCATTCCATCGAAATCAACAGTCCGGGTTTCCATGTTTAGATAAGTGTAAGTTTCCATCGGAATACCCACGCCTTTGACCATTGCAGGGTGATTTGGCCATGTTGGATTCGACATCCAAACAGTCGCATCAGGAGATGCCACTTTGATCAACTCTAAAATCTGACGGATCGCACCTGTACCACCTGGCGCATGGGCAAAGGCCAAACGGTCGTAAGAAACACTATCCCCCAGAACCAAATCCGCGATGACTTTGTGAAACGCGCCGTCCCCGACTAGTGCAGTATAACTTTTCGTAGTCTCCTGGTTCCACAACAACTGTTCCGCCTTCTTCACAGCCCGCATGATCGGCGTATTCCCATTTACATCTTTGTAAACACCGACGCCAAGATCAATCTTTGTGTCCCGCTTATCTTCACGGAACATAGCCGAAAGCATGATGATTTTATCTGGTGGCTGCTGCGTGAGGTTTTCAAGCATCTGTTTATCCTAACTGTGGGCGTTAACCCTGTTCCACTTTTAAATCGTCATAACTGCCCCATTCAGTCCAAGAACCGTCATAGAGAGCGTGGTCGCGGTGACCGATTATCTCAAGAGCGAGAGACAGCACTGCCGCTGACACGCCAGACCCACAAGAGGTGATGATTGGACGAGACAGGTCCACACCCGCCGACTCAAATATTTCTTTTAAATCGGCCACAGACTTCATGGTTTCATTATCATTCAACAGCGTCTTAAATGGCACATTTTTAGAATTTGGAATATGCCCCGCTCTCAGTCCTTGGCGCGGTTCAGGCACATCACCTCGAAACCGTTCGGCTGCGCGGGCGTCCACAATCTCAGCTTGGTTCAATTTACTAGCCAGCGCCACTTGCGTCACATCACGTACCAGATCAGAATTGCGCGTCGCAGTCATATGGCGATCACGGATGGTTGGTGAGATCGTTTCCACTGGGTGCCCGTCGGCAACCCACTTAGGAAACCCGCCATTCAATACCGCAATGTTCGTGTTGCCCATATGCCTGAACAACCACCACACCCGAGCCGCCGAGAACAATCCAGCACCGTCATAAACCACTACACGGTGACCATCGCCTACGCCCAACGCCCGCATCCTCGACATGAAAATTTCGACAGGTGGCGCCATATGAGGCAGATCCGAATTGCTGTCAGACACATCATCAATGTTAAAGAGCCGCGCACCTGGGATATGGCCCGCGGTATATTCTGCTTTGGGATCACGGTTTTGCGCCGGAAGGTACCAAGAAGCGTCTAAGATACGTAGATCAGGATCGCTGAGATTTTTAGCCAGCCATTCTGTCGACACAAGCGTTTTTGGATGAGAGCGAGACATTGGGTCCATCAGTTTAGGATCAAGACGGCATTATCTCTGTAGAAGCTGAGTTTCAAGTGGCAGTTCGAATAAGAAAACATATTTCAGATTTAACAACAAAAGCCTCTTTGGTTCTATATTGCGGTATTACGTAAAAAATAACCCAGTTGAACCGAGGTAAATAGATGCAGAGAACTGCACCACGATCTCTTAAGTCTCCACTATATTCCTCAAATTCATAGATTAGAGCCGCTTAGAACAGTTAATGTTTATAAAGTAAGTCGTGCGTTCACTGTGGGTCGAGATCAGGGCTGCTAACATGTGAAATTTGTGTAAAAAATTTTAAATAAGGTAATCATGCATTGGTATAAGAAATTCCAGTAGAGGGGTCATTACTCTTAGCCATGATCACGCATCAGGCGCGCTTTTTGCTTATCCCAATCCCGTTTCTTTTCAGTCTGGCGCTTATCTGACTGATTCTTACCCTTAGCTACCCCAATCAACAGCTTTGCTGTGCCCTTTTCGTTAAAATAAAGCTTGAGCGGTACAAGGGTCATTCCTTTACGCCCGACGCTCTGCCACAGCCGCGCAATTTCACGCTTGGATGCCAAAAGTTTACGACGGCGACGTTCTTCATGGTTGAAGGATTTCGCTTGGGCGTAGGGCTGGATAGCACCATTAATCAACCATAGCTCTCCGTCCTCAACGGCAACATAACTTTCTGCAATGTTCGCGGCCCCTTCACGCAGGGATTTGACCTCCGACCCCAGTAGTATCATGCCACATTCAACCGTATCCTCGATAGCATAATCGTACCGTGCCCTCCGGTTCTCTGCGACAAGCTTGTTGTTTGGATCAGCCTTTTTCTTAGGTGCCATTTATAATATTCTCATGTTTTTTAAAAATTTTTTAATCATGTTTAAGCCACGAAAGTTTTACACCTCTTATTTATGAAGAAAGTACCACATCGGATAAGTGCCATCAAACATCAAACAAATTACTTTGTACCGAAGTGTATCAGCCAGTTGAGCAATACCCCGCCGAACAAGAACAACATATCTAGGATGGATCCTTAACGCTGTGGTACTACGTTTGTCGGACAATTGTAAAAAATGGCTTTCCTCCACCTAAGCGCAAAGATGTTGCATGCCATATGTCGGTATCATTGCCTAATTAATCAAACCTGCGTGGAGCATTCCGGAACGCATTTTAACTTTCGTCTCATCTGTCAAGATAGTGAGTGGCAAACGCACATCTTCTGTACATTTTCCAAGCTGACTAACACCATATTTTGCTCCAATTAACCCTGGTTCTGTGAATACTGCGCCGTGCAGTGGCATCAGCTTATCTTGGATTTTCAATGCAGTGGCGTAATCTCCCGCAAGCGTTGCTTCCTGCAATTGTGAACATAACTTCGGCGCAACATTTGCAGTCACAGAAATGCAGCCAACACCACCCTGAGCATTAAATCCGTGAGCGGTAGCGTCTTCACCAGACATCTGAATGAAATCTTCACCACAGTGCAAACGCTGTGCGCAAACACGAGCCAGGTCACCTGTAGCGTCCTTCACACCAACGATATTTTTGTGTTTGGCCAATTGACCCATAGTTTCTGGGACCATGTCGATTACCGAACGGGGGGGAATGTTGTAGATGATGATCGGAATACCAATTTCAGCCACCGCCTCGAAGTGAGCTAACAAGCCGCGTTGCGTAGGTTTGTTGTAATAAGGCGTCACTACTAGCGCACCATCCGCACCTGCAGCCATAGCTGACTCTGTCAAACGCAATGATTCAGCGGTACTATTTGAACCAGCACCCGCAATAACAGGCACACGACCTGCAGCGGTATCTACCACAGTTTTCACAACATGGTCATGTTCTTCATGACTCAGAGTTGGGCTTTCACCTGTTGTACCTACAGGAACGATCCCATGAGTCCCTTCGACAATGTGCCATTCAACCAGCTGTTTCAGCGCCTTCTCGTCTACCTGACCATCAGAAAATGGGGTAATAAGCGCTACATAAGACCCTTTAAACATGGTATTGTCTCCGTTCAAATCATGTTTTTTCAAATACCGAATAACAGGGAATTTAAAAAAACGAAACGGCAAACAACGTTAGAAATATTGAATTGAACTATAAACAAATTAAGGTCATGTGTATCAATTCTAAAATAAACACCGTCCGGGGGTAAAAGTGCGTTTCATTATTGCAGCGGTTTGGTTCGGGTGCATGGCACTACTTCCTTTTAGCACCATCGCAAAAGAGGACTCAGGCGATTTTCTGGCCAAAGCTTTTAACGCGTTAGACAAAGCAGATTGGGTGACAGCCAAACATTATGCAGAGAAAATATCCAACCCTGTTGGTAAAACTTTGATTACATGGCAACGGTTACGTCGGGGGAACGGGGCTTGGGGAGAATACGTGGATTTTTTGGCGGAAAATCCCGATTGGCCAGGTCTACAACGTTTACGCAGTCGTGGCGAAGCGGCCATTCCTCCAAACCACAACCCAACACAAGTGCGTGCCTATTTCAAAGATCAGTTGCCGCAAACTGGCTCAGGATCCCTACGTCTAACTGAGGCCTTTACCGCCCAAGGTCGAGGTGCAGACGCAAAGGCTGAGGCAAAGCGCGCTTGGTTAAGCCTAACTTTGCAACAGCATGAAATGAATAGCCTGCTCCACAGATATTCAGGCAGCCTGTCGCGTTACCACCCAAAACGACTAGAATTTTTACTTTGGAATGGTCACACTAACGAAGCTTCGCGCATGCTTGCGCTTGTATCACCAGGCCGACAGAAATTGGCCAAAGCACGGATCGCATTGCAAGAAACCACCAAAGGCGTTGACGCATTGATTAACGCGGTTCCCGCAAACCTGCGCAATGGCGGCGGCCTAGCATATGATAGGTTCCAGTGGCGCATCAGAAAGGGACGTTGGGATGATGCTCAAAAGCTGTTGGCTGAGCAATCCACCGATGTTGAACAACTGGGTCTACCTGAAAAGTGGGGACCACGCCGCCGTGGCTTTGCACGTCGCGCTATGCGCATGGGCAAAACCGATCTAGCTTATAATTTGGCGAGCAAACATGGGTTGTCTAAGGGTAGTGACTACGCCGATTTAGAATGGCTCTCTGGGTTCATTTCCCTAACAAAACTAAATGCACCAAAACAGGCTAAAGTCCATTTCCAGAACCATATGCGTGAGGTGAAAACACCCGTCAGCCTAGGTCGTTCCGGATATTGGGTTGGCCGCGCAGAAGAACAACTAGAAGATTTTGACGCTGCTGTAGATGCATTTAACTTTGGCGCAAAACACCAAACCAGCTTTTACGGCCAACTGGCTGCAGAAAAAATCAGTGCAGAGCCCAATGTTCTTTTGGCAGGTAAGATGATTATCCCAGATTGGCGCAAAGGACCGCTGAGTGAGTCATCAGTTGTACAAGCAGGCATCCTTTTGCACCACGCTGAGGAACAAAACCTGATGCGATGGTTTTTTTCCCATTTGGCTGAAACCACTAGTGAAATGGAAACCGCCCAGCTGGCAGAACTTGCACTGGGACTTGACCGTCCCTTCGTAGCACTCGGTGTCGCGAAAGAAGCGGCTAAACGGGGGTTTGTCATCCATAAAAGTTATTTCCCAGTGACCCAATTGGCTCGCTATTCCGGAAATGTCGCACCGGAAATTGCAATGGCCATTGCGCGGCGCGAAAGTGAACTGAATCCAAAGGCCGTGAGCCCCGTTGGCGCACGGGGCCTTATGCAGATCATGCCGGCAACCGCGCGACAAGTCGCAAGAGACATCAACATAGAGTATTCCAAAAACCGCCTAACAAATGACTGGCGCTATAATGCAAAGCTAGGTTCGACCTATCTTGGTGGCTTGCTTGACATTTATGAGGGATCCTATGTGCTAGCGTTTGCCGCCTATAACGCGGGGCCTAACCGTGTGAATGAATGGATTAAAACGTACGGTGATCCACGTGGTAATGAGATCGATCAAGTGGACTGGATAGAACATATCCCTTACCGAGAAACCAGGAATTATGTGATGCGCGTGATTGAGTCACTCCATGTTTACCGTATGCGAATAAGCGGTAAAATAGTGCCCATCAGGCTGACCCAAGATCTGACTCGTGGCTAGACTTTTGCCTTTTTTCACGCCACAGGGTGAAGATACCTGACATAACAATTAGTCCTGCACCCACAGTAGTTGGTAACGGCAAATTTTCACCAAATACGGTTACGCCGATCATAGATGCAAACACTAACTGCAGATAGGCAAACGGCTGCACGATACTTGCCTCTGCTTTTTCATAGGCTTTTATTAATAGGAAGTGTCCCGATGCCCCAGTCACACACAATAAAGCCATCCAACGGAAATCTATTGGGCTCATTGGCTCCCAGAAGAACGGGCCAATGACGGTCATGATCACGAACCCCCCAATCCCCGTCCAGAAAAAACTGGTGGCAGCAGTGTCCTTGGACGCC
>DLZA01000428.1 GCA_003447515.1 Paracoccaceae bacterium | reverse complement strand
ATGTCGCATGACATTGTGCTACTGTCGTTCTTATGTCGCTCTGTCGTTCAAGGAGTAATTATCGTTCTTGCAGACGATTAACCCCTTGTTTACCAACCGTTCTCTTGCCCAACGGAATGCGGCTTCTTTGCTTTTAGGTTTGCCGCCTGTGTGTCGTTCATAAAAAATCTGGCGCCAGTCTTCAAGGTGGGCCTGCGCAAAGGGATTATCGCCCACCAAACACTCTTTCAGCGTTTCTAAAGCTAATTTCTCATTTGGATTTACCTTAGTGTCGGCTTTCCCACTGACTTCGACTTGCTGCAAAATAATGGATGGCTCGATGCTGATCTTGATGAACTGGCGCATCTCAAACGGAGTGCCGTCTTTCGTCAGGCGCGATTACCCCTCGCATACTTTTAATTGGTATTTACAATACTTATTTAATAGTCCACAAATCAACCACGCCCTTCATGCTTGTGCCGTTTTAGGCCTGCTTGAAGCAAAATTAACTCAACTATGGGAACTCAAAATGATCCATAAACTCTCTCTCGCGGCCGCACTGTCAACTTTGATTGCAGGAAGCGCTTTTGCTGAGGTCCACGAAGTTCAGATGCTGAACAAAACCGATGATTCTCGCATGGCCTTTGATCCCGCATTCTTGCAAATTTCCGAAGGTGATACAGTAAAGTTTTTAGCCAGCGACAAGGGTCATAATGCTGAAACGATAAAGGGCATGATCCCTAAGAATGCGACCCACTTTGCCGGCAAGATCAATGAAGAGATCGAAGTTAAATTCGACACTACAGGCATCTACGGCATCAAATGCAAGCCACACTTTGCAATGGGAATGGTGATGACGATCGCCGTGGGCAGCGTTGACGAAATCCCTGACACCTTCCTTGAAGGACGTCTTTCGAAGAACGCGGAAAAGCGGTTTAAGGCACAAATTGAAAGCCTGCAATCTCAGTAACAGTCCCTAGGGCCGCTGTCGCAATAGGCGAAGCGGCCTATTCTACGTTCAACCGCGTCACCAGCTTGGCCATTGGCGTATTATTCCCGGTCAAATCCGCAAGCGTAACTTTTTCAAGCGCTGCACAAAACGCGTTTTGCACATCTCGCAACGGTTCAGTCAGCCCACATGATGGTGCCAAAAGACAATTCCCGCCATCTGGCCGACTTTCCTGTCCGTAGTTGTTGCCAAACGTCCTTCGCCAATCTCAGGCCACCCGAACGACCGCGCACAGACGTAACCTATCCATCCCGAACCAGCCACTGCGTGACTTTTGCAAGATGATTGTAAAAGGCCCAGTGAATATCAGCGATCTGGCGGGTCGTGAGCATATGCTCATCGGCAACCGCAAGATGCATCAATGTGCGCAAGGCGTAATCTGTAAATTTTGAAAACTGTAAGATGGAATCATAGCTGTATATATTTGACATTCTCAGCACCTAATTAAATTAACATTTCAAATACCAGTTTATAGCATACCCCAAATATTGGAAATTTGGAGCTTAAAATGCAGACAACAATTTTGATAGTCAGCCTCATACTGATGGCTGTCGTGGGCGTGGCTTACGCTCGTGCGGTCTATGCGACTGATGGACCGCCCGCAGGGCCGGGTGCCAACAAGGCAAGGAGCGCCTTGCTTTGGGGCATGATCGTCTTTGGCGTCATACTGTCAGTTGGCACATTGCGCGAAGGGGTCTACGATGTAGCGGGGCCTGCGCCTATGGTTGTGAACGTCTCAGGGGGTCAATGGTGGTGGGAAGTCGACACTTACGAGATACCCTTGGGTCAAGAGGTCGAGTTCCGCGTCACAACTGAAGACGTCTCTCATGGCATGGGCATTTACACCCCCGGCATGACCTTAGTCGCACAAGTTCAAGCGATGCCCGGTTACACCAACAAACTCGTCCACACCTTTGATGCGCCCGGTACCTACCAAATTCTGTGTATGGAATTCTGCGGCATAGCGCATCACGACATGGTCAATGAATTCAACGTTTTGGAGGCAGCAGAATGACTGACGCGACATATGAAATCGAGAGCATAGCTTCGGAAAACCCTCACGCTGGGTGGATCAAGCTCACCATGGGTCTCGGCGGTGTTGTCTTCCTTCTGATGATGATCTTCGGCCTCATCATGAGGGCTGGACAAGGTGGCATAATCGACCTTGATCCAGTCATTTTCTATCAACTTCTGACAGCACACGGTGCCGGGATGGTTGGCTCCGCCGCGCTCTCGGGCGCCGCCATCTTGTGGTACTTCGTGGCGCGTCACGTCACGTTGAGTATAAAAATTTATATCATTTTCCTGGGATTATTCCTAGCCGGTGTCGTCTTCATTCTTGGATCTATCTTTATCGGCGGATATGGCGGTGCTTGGACGTTCCTGTTTCCCCTGCCCGCTATTTCTGGCGGTGCGTGGGAAGCAGGGGCAGCTGTTGCATTCTGCGTCGGTTATTTGCTGATCGGTGTAGGATTCCTGCTGTACTATCTAGAGATGGCTTATAATATTTCTAAGTCCTTTGGCGGCCTATTTGGCGGTCTTGGATGGAAGTTCATCGTGAACGGAGACAGTAAAACAGCACCACCCCCAACAATCATTGCCGCATCCAGTGTGATCGTATTCAACTCTATCGGCATCGTTTTTGGTGCCATCGTGCTTGGCGCAAGCATCATCAACTTGCTAATTCCCTCCTTTGCGGTCAACGCATTACTGGCAAAGAACGCAATCTATTTCTTTGGCCATGTCTTCATCAATGCGACGATCTATATGGCAGTGACAGCAGTCTATGAGCTCATCCCAGAATACACTGGCAAACCATGGAAAACGACACGTCTGTTCGCGATTGCATGGGCAGCCGTCGTGGTCTTTGTACAAATCGTTTACTTCCACCACTTGTTGCAGGACGTGAATATGCCTGCGTGGGCTTTGGCGACAGGACAGATTATCTCTTATGCGTCGGGTGTGCCGCTCATCGCTGTAACTGTCTTCTCGACCGCTCTTTATATCAAAGGGTCGGGGATGAAGTGGGACTTAGCCACAAAGCTATTGGTATTGGGTGTTGGAGGCTGGGGCATCGGCGTCATTCCCGCCATGATCGACGGCATGGTCTCTGTGAACAAACTAATGCACAATACACAGTGGGTACCGGGCCATTTCCACACTTATCTGTTGCTTGGCGAAGTCGCCATGGCCTTTGGATTTGCAGCATGGCTCGGACGCGACAAATCCAGCCAAGACCAATCCGGCTTGGATCGCTTCGCATTCCAAGCTTACCTAGCAGGCGGCTTTGGTTTTGTGCTGATGTTCTTTTGGTCTGGGGCAAGCTCGATCCCACGTCGTTGGGCCGTTCACTATGATGAATGGCAGCTTCAAAGCCAAATTGCGACGGTCTTTGCCGCTGTGGTCATTCTAGCAACAACATTGTTTGTGCTGCGCTATGTGGAAATCCATTTTGACGAACGCAATACGCCTATGGTTCACCTCGAAACAGACGAGATTGTGGGGATTGAAGTGCTTTCTTCGGGCGAAAAGCAGTTGTTCATTATCCTTGGGGAAGCTCTGCTTCAAGAAGAACGCCCGGTTGTTTTCATCTCAGATGAACCGGAACTTTCTCTCCATGTAAGTTGGCAAGCCGCTCTCTTCGAACACATCAGAAGTTTGAATGGGTCTTGCCAGATTATTTCAGCCACACACTCCCCTGACATTGTTGGTTCATTTCAGGACCGCGTAATTAAGATTGAGCAGTGCATTAGAGATGTTCACTAGGACAAACGCAGGTATTGGGAACGAAAACTTATTTCACGATGTTGATTTTGTAGTCTACTGCGAGGGGAAGGCAGTAGACGGCGAAGGGTCATCGCTGGATGAGATGTTCTGGGATAGAATTTTTACAGAAAGCGGCAAATCTGTTCATTGCAAGAGCATGGGGGGTAAGTCTGTCGTGCGCCCTCTGGCCGAAAAGGTCGTGGAAGGGATATCCAACGTAATTGTGGCAATGGACAGGGACTACGACGAATGGCGAGGTTTGATAATCGACCACCCACAAGTGTTTTACACTTACGGGTATAGTTGGGAATCGGACGTAATGCTGGATTTTCAGTTCGCACCAGCCTTGTCACTTTTTGTGACGACAACACACAGACCAGTGATAAAGAGTGACTTTGACACGTTCCGAAGTGGATTGTCGCAAAGTCTTCGACGCGTCTGCGCGCTAGACTACAAATACATAGGACACCATGAAAAACTGTTTGATCGACAAAGCCCAATGTCAATCATCGCTGCACCTAGCGGGCGCGAGCCGTATGTGAAAGCTGCCATTATGCTGAGTAAGGCCAAGACTCTTGGGCATTTTCAGACGGCACAGCTTCCCACCGAAGAATACAGAACATTATGTGGCGTCCGGTCGTTCTATGGAAAGGTCGTATCGCGTCTCGTTTTCCATTGGTTTGCCTATCGTACTAAGCGCATTAGTGGTTCAAGGAGGGCAGTGTATGAGGCGTTTATGGACACGCTTGCCAGCAGTCTTGATGTTGCCAGCGTCGGACACCCTCGAAATGCTCACTATGCCGCCGCCATAGCGAGGCTTTGAACGCAAGCCGGAGTGGTGCCCAGATGTTAATTGCCGAACCTCAAGGCAACAGAATTGACGCGTTCACAGCCGAACGCGGCTCTGCGTATAATTGCCCTCATTGCAAGGGCGAGGTCGTGTTGAAAAAGGGTCCGAAGGTAGTTCACCATTTTGCCCATAAGTCACCTAAAACTTACACTTGGGCCAAGGGTGAAACCCGCGCTCACATGGAAGCTAAGGCGCTATTAGCCAAAGCATTTTCAGAACGCGGCTTATGGGCTGAAATGGAATTCATCGTGAAGAGCTTGCCGAACGACCGTCGCGCCGACGTTATGGCGTGGTCGCCGAACGAAAACCAAATCGCGTTTGAGCTTCAGCACACCGCTATCGGTCGAGAAGAAATCGAAGCACGGGCTTCGTCTTACGCTAGTGCGGGAATCGCGCAAATCTGGATACCGTTTATCAGTGCGAACGTTTGGAAGGACGGAACTCCCCGCTCAGGCGGCTGGTTTGTCGAACGCTACTCGCCGCGTGACTTTGAACGTTGGGTGCATGGCTTCGCGCAAGGCAACGGCATGTGGATGTATGACCCCAACGACAAAGCGTTTTGGCTTGGTCACTTGGCCGGGCATCAAACCTACGTCGAAGAATCGACATGGTATTCCGAAGGGGGCGAAGAAAACTTCAGCGGCGGTTTCTGGAAGTATTCCAAGCGATACAAGGAACTGACTTTGGAAGGGCCGTTCAAGGCCGAAGACCTGCGTATCAAGGTGACGAAGCGCAAGGCTTACTACAAGTCGGGGCATCGTTGGCCCGCAGGACGTATAGCAAGCTTTGTGCCCGCCGACGCGATCAAACCAGCGAAAACACTGGCTGAAAAATAGCAGTAGATTATTAGTATATCTCGCCTCCAGCCGAATTTCTCAACGAAATCAATGGGTGGTGGCGGAGACGAAGTCCGCATAAGTGTTATTCCATATATGGCCTATAATGCA
>DLZA01000022.1:1921-3408 GCA_003447515.1 Paracoccaceae bacterium | reverse complement strand
GGTTTCTTGTGATATTAATCATTCTTTGCCAAGAATGAAGCCCCATCTATACTTGCATGATTTCTTGTTGTTTCGCCTCCAACGCCTTGTCGATACTTGTGATCGCTGCGTTGGTCATTTCTTGTATTTCATCCGACCAAATCTTTTGGTCGTCTTCCCCCATACCAGCGGCCTTACTCTTTTTAACCTGGTCCATGCCATCTTTACGCACATTACGAATAGCCACTCGTGCATTTTCAGCATAGCCTCCTGCCACTTTAGCAAGTTCCTGGCGACGTTCTTCATTCAATTCGGGGATTGGCAGGCGTATAGTCATCCCATCACCCACTGGATTTATCCCCAGACCAGAATTACGTATCGCTTTTTCAACAGCGTTAATAAGCGTTTTATCCCAAACTGTCACCGTTATCATTCGCGGCTCTGGCACATTTACTGTACCACATTGATTAAGCGGCATCTGGCTATCATAGGCGTCCACCATGACTGTATCCAAAATGGATGCAGATGCACGCCCAGTGCGCAGAGACGAGAAATCCACCTTCAACGAGGCCATCGCTCCATCCATGCGGCGCTGCAAATCGTCGAGATCAATTTCAATTTGGTCAGACATTTTTCCACTCCCACGGGGCTAAAATACACCCTTTTTTACATTCACCCAAAAGGGGATCATTCTACTTTAGTATATGTCCCCTCACCACGCAAAATCCCAGCAAAGCCACCCGGCTCGCTCAAGGAAAAAACAATAATAGGCTTGTTATTATCACGGGCCAGAGCTATCGCGCTTGCGTCCATAACTTTTAAATTCTTCTGCAAGACTTCGTCGTACGACACGACATCATAGCGTGCAGCGTCATCATGTGTTTGGGGATCTTTGTCATAAATTCCGTCCACTTGAGTCCCCTTTAAAATAGCCTCACACGACATCTCGTTCGCACGCAGGGTTGCAGCGGTGTCAGTGGTAAAAAAAGGATTTCCAGTACCCGCTGCGAAAATACAAACCCGCTTTTTCTCCAAGTGGCGTACCGCACGGCGACGAATGTACGGCTCGCATACCTGATCCATTGGGATAGCAGAGATAACCCGGGTATGAATACCATAGCTTTCGAGCGCTCCTTGCATGGCCAGCGCATTCATCACTGTGGCAAGCATTCCCATATAGTCCGCCGTGGTTCGCTCCATCCCCTGAGCAGAGCCTTGCAGTCCACGAAAAATGTTACCACCACCTATTACTAAACAAATCTCGACACCAAGCTCGTGCACCGCTTTAACTTCTTTGGCGATACGTTCGACGGTAGGCGGATGTAGCCCGAACCCCTGATCGCCCATCAGCGCCTCACCAGAGATTTTCAACATAACCCTGGTATAGGTCGGCGCTAAACTGTCTCGGCCGTCTGTAGACATTCGCGATTCCCTATTTCTGCTGGTTGTCGGCAAACTGTCTGAAAACGTTGCATGTTTCAATGGCAAACTGGTACAGTTTCAATTAG
>DLZA01000022.1:0-1532 GCA_003447515.1 Paracoccaceae bacterium | reverse complement strand
TTGATTGCTGGTCCAACAGCTTCGGGTAAATCCGCACTAGCACTCCGTTTGGCCGAACTGGTCGATGGATGCATAGTGAATGCAGATGCGTTGCAAGTTTATGACTGTTGGTCGATACTCTCTGCCCGCCCGAGTGCAGAGGAAAAGGCAAAAATTCCACATCACCTGTACGGACACATCGGCAAACACATATCCTATTCGGTAGGACGTTGGCTCCGTGAATTTGAGCAAATTTTGAAAATTACAGATAAGCGACCCATCGTTGTTGGAGGCACGGGTTTATACTTTCTGGCACTAACAAAAGGGCTTGCGCAAATTCCAGAAATTCCATCAGAAATTCGAAAAGCAGGCGATGCGCTACGAATTAAAAGTGGGATCACTGGATTTACTCTTACACTATCCCAAAACGATCCGAAAACCCTTGCTAAATTGGACCAAAATAACCCTGCCCGCCTTCAGCGGGCCTGGGAAGTGTGGACCGCCACAGGTCGAGGCCTTGCGGATTGGCAAGAGGAGACTTCGCGTCCTTTGGTCAATCCGATAAATGCTGTAAAGATCACACTGACCACCGAACAAGATTGGCTCAAGGAGCGAATTGAACGGCGTTTTAATGAAATGATGGAGATCGGCGTGCTCGATGAAGTGCGCACCTATTTAAAAGATGGTTGGGATCCCAAACTTCCTTCGGCCAAAGCAATCGGTGCGCGGGAATTGGTAGCCTATTTGAATGGAACGATGGACATAAATAGCGCGGTCAGGCAAGCGAAAACTCAAACGCAGCGGTACGCTAAACGACAACGTACCTGGTTACGGTCAAAAATGGCGGATTGGCACCAGATAAATCCCCACGAGAGTTTTACCGCCGCTGAAATTCAAAAGATTGTATCACATTTCCCATGAAGCCGTTGTTGTAACTTTTAATAACCAATCACAGCTTGTATTTAACTTCATGCGCTCTTTGCAAAGGATCGACCAATGAATGAAGCTACGCCAATATTGATCCAAGACGCAGAACAACGAGTTCATGTTGGTTCTTTGGCAGGAGCTTTGCGATCCAGTCATCCACAACTACGGCTCGATAGCTGTAACGGATTACACAAGTTCTTTTGGATTTCCAGAGGCAGCGGGCGTTGCATGATAAATGGAGTTACCCGCGCGCTCGGACCAAATACCGTGATTTTTATCCGCCATGATGTACCACATCAATTAGAATTGTCCTCAAACGTTTTTGGTATCCTGGTAAGCTTAGAGCCCGATGTTGCTGTGGCACTTCAAACCCAAAATCTATTTCTGCCTATCTTAAATCTAATAGACCAAAAACAGATCGCAAATCGTTTTGATCAGGTAAACACAGAATTCAATAACTCAGGTATCGGACGAAATCTTTCCGTTGAATATCTATCAGGCTTGCTGGCAATCAACGTCGCGCGCCTGGCGCAAAAATATTTCAAAGTAAACAAATCTACTGCAGCCCAACGTTTAATGGGAAAATTTGTACACATACTTGAAGAGAAGTACCGCACTGGGCACAC
>DLZA01000214.1:6097-6666 GCA_003447515.1 Paracoccaceae bacterium | reverse complement strand
CATTATGATGACGAATGCGCCAGTTCGCGGATCGTTGAGCCGCGTCTGCATCGCCTGATCCCACCACTCCAGAACGCCCTCACGAACTTTTGAGCTGTCTGCTTCCACGACGTTATGTACGTCATCACAAACCACAATATCACCGCCATCCCCAGTTAGTGCGCCACCAACTGAGGTGGCGATGCGGTAGCCAGTCTTGTCGTTCTCAAATCTCTGCTTCTGGTTCTGATCGCCAGTCAGCGCGAACTTGTCACTGAAGTGCGACTGATACCAAGGGCTATCGATTAGTCGGCGGCACTTGGTGCTATCTCTGATCGACAGAGAGCTTGCGTAAGAGGCGTACAGGAACTTCTTGTGTGGCTGGTGGGTCCACGTCCACGCTGGCAGCGCAACGGCCACGCTGATCGACTTCATGTGGCGTGGCGGCACGTTGATGATCAGGCGTTTGATGTCTCCCTCGACAACAGCCTGAAGGTGATCGCTGATTGCATCGATGTGCCAATTGTTCTGGAAGTCTACGCCCGGTTCAATCGTCGGCCATGCGTTCTTCGTAAACTCCCTCAATGATC
>DLZA01000214.1:0-5788 GCA_003447515.1 Paracoccaceae bacterium | reverse complement strand
AAACTCCCTCAATGATCTGCGGTAACGCTCCGCCTGCACTTGCTCCAGCGTTAGACTGTTCAAAAATTGCTGCAAGTGCGTTGAGCTGTTCATCGCTGATCCTCGTAATATCTATGACGTGCTTTTGTTCGACGGTTGTTGCGACTTCTTTTTTATCCACCCATCCTGCCCGGTTCTTGAGGTAGAAGATCATCGCAGTGTTATCACGATCTATCGTGGCCTTTTCATAGAGAGCATTGGTTACTTGCTGTACGCCCTCGGCCTCGCCACCTTTTATAGCATCCAAGAAATCCACATTTTGTTCCTGAATTTCAAAGAATTTTGAGCGTGATATCCCCAGCGAAGCAGCGCATTGTTCTTTGGTTAAGCCCTGCGCCATGAAGCGTCTGGTGTTTTCCAGAACTTCCTCTGTGACCTCGAACCTCGGCCTACCGACAGGGTTCTTTGATTTTTTCTTTGCCATGTGAGTACCTTTCTCAGTTAGAGCTTATTTTATAATTTCAGAAAAAGAAAGACCCGCCGAAGCGGGTCAGTTGACCAATCTGTCACAGGCATGATGGATTGGAGAGCAGTAATGTATTTGATCTATCACAACGCAACCACTGTAACAAGCAAAACGAAAACTATGACTGCAAACGCTGATCCTGCCATCATTTTCTTTGACCATCCTCTGTTTGGTTTATCTGAGTGAATATCGACGTGGCCTCGCAGATTGATTGAGATCCACTCACCAACTCTTGCTGGCGCTTCACCGTACTGCGTGTGAACCCAGAGCTTCTTGGACCCAGCGCGTTTGCTGGTGTTGTCCTGCACCCAATCTGGGAATGTAGATTTGAAGCCAGTGAACTTCCAAGATTTAATGACCATCATTTATCTCCAAACATTTTATTCATCAGACTTTTGCCTTTTGGCGTGAGGCTAATGCTTCGGTGACGCCTATCATCATGCATCATTTCGATTTCGATTAACTCTGCCGCCTTGACTTGGCCTCTGCTATTGCTGGAGAGCGAGTGCAGCAATCTATTGAGAGTAGATTTCTTCATACCTATTCTCTCGGATAGATCTGCGCTGCTGATTGGCTGGTTCTGGCAGATGATTGAGAACACCAGCATGTGATTGATTGATGTCTGAGTTGAATCTAGAACGCCCAAAAACTCTTGGATTTGATTTTCCATTCTATTCATAGCACCACCGCAAATATTAATATTAGATAGAGGGTCAGCATTAAGCATAACCCTCCAATTATATCTCCCCATATCCCAAGGTCACACTCCATCTCGCGGAGCATTTCTTTTAGCCTATCCATTATTCAACTCCTCATTTGCGTGTGCATCACGCACCAATTCCAAAATAAATTCACTCACGGTTTCACACTGCAATCGCCTCGCCTCATTGCCAAGCCAGTTTACCTGATCCTCACTCAAGGCAGCGCAGATTGATGAGATTGATCCCAACCGCATATATGTCTGCCGACCAAATTGTTTTGATAACTGTGACTTCACGATGGGCGGTAGAATTTTTGCCTCACGCCCACGGCGAAGTGCTGAATTGACTTTGTTAAATTTGAAACCTGTTTGCTGAGATATTTCTCTAGCTGACAAACCATCTTTAGAAAGCTGCCAGATCTTCAAAGTGTCTGGCTTCCTCGAATAGCTCCGCAACAATTCATTAATGGATGTCTTGATCATACCGTAACCTCAACATCGATATCACACTCATCGCCTTCCTGTTCATTCAATTCCAATGCTCGTTCGAGAGCAGACTCATAAGTGGGGAAAGTTTCGATAACTTCCTCACCATCCTCATAGGTTTTTCTGATGATCACCTTCATTCCGCTGTCTCCTTTTTTGAGAAGGCAGCATAAAGATCTCTGGCCGCTTCATGCCAAGACTTTTTGGTGACTGGGCTTTCGCCTCTGACGTGATGCCAAGTTTGGGTATCGCGTGTTGTGCCACATGGAGCTGTTGTGGTTTTATAGATTTTGCCGATCAAGATGTAATGATCCTCACCGTAACGCTTGTAGAGGATAAGACCCTCTGCGTATTCTCCAGATCCCTCAACGCGGCATCTAATGTCGAAGCCATTCTTTTTGTATTCCATTCTGCGTATAGACATGTGTTGTCTCCCTCTCTCTATAAAACATAAATAAGACATCTGTCATAGATTGCAAGGGGTCATCGAAAGTTTTTTAATGTATTTAATGCCTATTTATTGCAGTCACCCAGACTGCACTTATTCACCCAGCCCAAACCCCTTATTCTTATAGTATATATAATAGATATACTATTTATTACATTACTACATACTACCTACCCTACCCCTCTCTCTGATACATATGGGGGGGGTATTAGGCACTACAGGTGACTGCATTATTGCAATAAATGCAATTAATACTAAGCCATTGTTTTTAATAGAGAATACACCGTTATTTAAAAAAGCACTAAATACTGCAATAAATAAAGGCACGAAAAAAAATAATTTAAAATAATTTGCATATAGCCCTTGAACATGAGGGCCAGATGTCCTATCTATATATGTATAGGGCAATGAAGCCCGCCAATCAGGAGATACAAAATGAAAATCACTAAAGCAGCCATCCAAGCCCTCGCAACACAGTCGGTCAAAGATCAATACGCTCTTGAAATGGACAAAGTAATTTATCTGGAAAGCGTAATTGAAGATGGCGGATTCGACATCAGCTTGACTGACAATTGGCAGCAGTGGGATCGTTGCATCGAATGGCTTGAAGCGAAAGTTTAATCGCCACACTTTACAGGGGCTTCGGCCCCCACCCACCCATCGGGCAATGAAGCCCACTACTTCAGGAGATACAAAATGACAAAACTTACAGCACTTATCAACCGCGCAGCAGCAGACCACACAACATTTTACGCAGTGCAAGCGGGTATATTTTTTGACGGCATGGATGACGTGATCGCCGCTGTGAAAGCCGAGGGTTTCAGCACACAACAAAATGATGGTGAGCGCGTACTTGTCGGCCACAAAGTGTGGATGACGGCACACGGCGTTATCACGCCTGTCAACACATCTAACCTCTAATTATCGGGGCTTCGGCCCCTTCACTTTTTCAAGGAGAACGACATGACATCAGAACAATTCAAAGACGCACGAAGTGCGCTTGGATACAGTCAGCAGTCTCTAGCTGACGAGTGGGGCATGGGACAGAACGGTGGGCGCACCATACGCCGCTGGGAGAGTGGCGAGAGGCCGCTTAACCCAGTGGCCGCATATGCCATAAAGTTAATGTTAGATAATATGAAATAATCGTGTGGGTTTCACGGCTGCGTTTGAAAACGAATGCCCAGCGGTGTCACCCACAGCGATCTTAAATCACATCAGATTGTGGTGGTAAAGTCGGTTTACTAGCCAAAATATAATTTGTTTTGAGTGACGGTTTTTTGCTCCAGACGGTCCAAATGAAATCCATTGTGGCGCTCTTACCACGCTCTGGTGACATCGCTGGACGCCACGTCAGAGCAATCACAGCCAGTGGCTTTGTCTGCCAGAACAGTCTCTGCCGCTTCTTAGCGTGCCAGAATGTGGCCTTGGTGAGCATTGCAAACGGAACTTCTTTTTGGGCGCATTTCTCAATGAACTCAGCGGCCATATTAAATGGTGGATTTGTGATGATACCATCGCAGGAACAATCAGCAGTCAGGAAGTTCATGTTACTATGGCCATAGCCACGGTCATGCAGATCTGTTGAGATCACTCTGAAGTTGCGTTCCTCCAGAACTTTTGAGATTGCCCCATCGCCGCAAGCTGGCTCCCAAATACGCCCACCCCGAAACAGCCAATCAAATCTATCGATCAGTGCGATAGTGCATTCAGGTGGGGTTGCGTAGAAGTCGGCAGCGTTGCGGCTGTTTTTGGGCGACTTTCCCCCGATAATAACTGATGACTTCATCCCGACAACTCCCCGCCACACGCCATGTATCCACAAGAGTCCTGCCAATGATCAGCATTTTCGGGGGTTGACTTGATTCTGGCGATTTTCAGGAGCGCCATGCAGACGCCAATATCGTGTGGCTTGACCTCCACACCCAGATAGACTGACCAGAGATCAGCTATCATTGTAAAGTTACTTTCCATATCGCCGTGCTGGTCTGCGCGATCCTTGGTCACATATTTTTTGGCGGTGTCTAAAATTTCTGCTCTATCCATTTTCTATCCTCAATGTTGTGGTGGGGCGAAATAGGCAAACCTTGGCTTGCCCCTCTGACCCTCATTTGTCTGGCGGTATTCAATGCCGCGATCTTCTTGCAACGCCGCGAAAACTTCCTTGCGCCGTCTGGGTTCCATATTTGCAAATGCCGACACTGTGCGTGAGATCTGACTTTCGGTAATGCCACCCAGACCAGATTTTTCGATCTTGGCGTAGACGGCTTTACACGCTGCATCAAATGGACCCTCGGCCATGTTTGACCTAAACATCTCAATGGTCTGCTTGGCGTAGTGATCGACATAATCGATTGACCACTGCATTGCGTCTGGACCGATTTCATCTTGGCCCATTGATCTGGATATGATCAAAGACAGGCGCATGGCGATCTCTCTGGATCGATTGTACATCGCCTCTAAGCCAGTGCCAGTCTCTCGCCTGATAGCATCCACCAGTCGCTCCTCATACGATCTGAGCAGTGTCTCAGCCTCAAATGTGAACGGAACCTCAATTGGGTGTGGCGGCATGTCGTGTGCATTGCCTAAATCCAAATCACCAATCTGCGCGTGGGCGTGATCCTTTGACCATGTTGCTAGACGCTCTGAGATATTTGATCTGCGCTTTTTCTGGGATAGCTGCACCCCAATCTCTGATTTTACGATAACGAATCGGTTCAGCAGACCAGACGCTACGTCACCGCCACCAATTGCCTGCATGAACTCTGACGGTGTGGACATGCCGACTAGGGTCAGGCTTGGACGTTTAACTACCTTCTCTAGCTTCTCAGCATCTGATGACTTCATTGTATTGGTTGCGTAGCCCTGCTGTCGGAGCGTACCATCCTGTCTTCCAAAGCACTCCATTATGGATGTTAGTGCATCTGCCTTGTGTTGGTTTCCCTTGGCAGCGGCTGACTTCAGTTGTCGTCCAAGTTCGTCCACTACCGAAACGTGTGTAGGTTTTTTGGTGAGCGTTGAGATGACCCCAGCGGCTGACGTGTAACCAGCGGGTCCGATCAACTCATCCAGCCCGGCTTCTTCGAGCAGCTCTTCGAGAACAGTCTTGGAATGCTCTTTGCCAGATCCAGTCTCGCCAATGTTGAGGAAATATAAAGAAGAGAAGTTTCTTTGATCTGTCACCCAACGCCTACCCATCACCACAGATCCGAAAGCCAAGGCGCACTGAACGGCGAACTGTGGCTGGGGTTTGATTGCCGTGACCGTGTAGTAATTGACAACATCCTGCAGGATGCCCGGCACACTTAGAAGATTTTCTGGTATGCCATCCAGAGGATTGTCGGATGATGACTTGGATAGCTTTGATAAAATTTGGTCTGCAATTTTTGCGCCGTGATCGATAGCCTCTTTGTCATATTCATAATCTGGATCATTAGTGACGTTTAAAACTTGTGCGGCTTCTCTGACCGCGTTGCTGACATTGCCCTGATGCTCGTATTGGAGATACAGCTCGAAGGCATCGAAGGTGTGTGCGCTGTCAAATGGATCGCTGGCATGGTGACTATACGCACGGCCATCATCAAACAATTTTACGCCGGCCAACTTAGATGTGGAGTTGGGCGACAGGTATCTGCTGCGCGATGTTGGC
>DLZA01000240.1 GCA_003447515.1 Paracoccaceae bacterium | reverse complement strand
CAAAGAAAAAATTGCTGCGGCGGGTGACTTTTTAAATAGTCCTACATTTAAAAAACTTGCCGTCTCAGCGTCTGAACCAGAAATTGTTGCTGCGATTAAAACGCCTGCGTTTAAACGACTGGCAAATGCTCTCAGTATTAGTGATGGTCGTGGGTTCTTGGAAGCTGCACTGTTGGCGTCTTCAACAAATGAAAGCAGCGTAGGGCCAGCAGAAGCGGCCACACCAGAGGCACAGGCTATGTATGACAGCGTGGAAGTACCGATAATGCAATTTGATGAAGAAGGGGCTACAGCGGCCCTCATAAGGTCTCTCAGAGGCACTGACGCAGCGGCACAGGTACAAGAGGCTGCTCAATAGCTCAGAAGCCGTCCCTCAACCCATCCAATATCTCGTTGAGCGTGGGGCGCTTGTCTTTCTTCTCATAGACGCAGGAAAAGACCTTGGGACACTCTTTGAAGCTGCGAGTTGGGTAATGATAGGCCAGACCTCCATACCCCGCTGTAAAACGATAGACGCAAATTTTCTGACCCGTATTTTTGTCAGTAATCCTCTTCCACAGGTGGCACTGCACATGGGTCGGATTGGCAACGCCAGCCAGCGTTACGGACATCAATAAAACTTTAAGCATTCTGCCCTGCCCTCTGACATGAAAAACTGCCCCTCACAGGGACGCCAAAAATATGTGAAGTTTTCTCTAAAAGATGCGGCCCTTTTATCATGCCTGCGGCCCAGCACTGATCTTCTGTTTTAAATCTTTCATCATTTTCCAACACAATTGTTTCACCATTTACAAAGAATATAATAATGTACAGCACCCAAGAGCCTGTCATAGAACAAGCGTCAGCAAATAAATGCCGCCCCCTAAAACAGAAATTATGCCAAGCGACAACGCAGCAATCGCCATGTTGTTTTTTATTTGGCGCTTGCTTTCCATTGCAGCATATACTGTGCGCTCTCGTTCTGCCCTAATTTTGCGTCTCATGCCAAGCATCTCGTCATAGGTTCCCAAACCGAAACGATAATCCAACATAAACTTAATTTCGGATTCAAATTCTTTTAATTTTTTGGCGCGGATCGTGATGTCCATCGCTTGCTGTTCAATTGATGCCTCGCCGTGCTGTTTCTTTTCCAGCCACGTTGTATTTTTGCGCTGTGATTCGGCACGGGTAATGTCAGCAACAGCGCCATACCAAGACCCAAGATGTTTTGAAACGTCTTCAATATCCTTGCCAGCCTGTATCAGCATTTTAACGCCTTTATAGGCGGCTGTAGCGGCGGCGTAGGCGCTCACAGGATCGATCATGGGTCATCACCCCCTAAGTGTAATTAGGGGCATTATAGCGGCTATTTGGGCTTGTGAACAGAAGCAAGCTGTCGAGCCTGCTCCCTGATCAATTCACGCTGCTTTTCAAGCTCAAGAAACTGCCGATCAATGTCAGAAAGAGGTTTGGGAAATTTAACTACTTTCTCATCGCTCATCTTCATCCTCCTCAACTTCGCCACTGCCATCACAGTAATCGCAATCGACCCATTCTCCAACAGGCTCCAGTGTGCCACCGAAACGCTGGTACAATGTTTTTTCTACTCGGCCTTTGTGGCCTGTGTAATCGCATTCTGGACAGGGGATCATTGGCCTGTCTCCTGCAATGCGGATTCACTGGCTGGCGAAAAGCCAGATGCCAACTCATGCCTGATGAAACCGACCACGCCACGCAGTGTGTCTTGATCCCAAACGACCACTGTGCAAGTTGATGAGTTCCAAGCCATCTTGGGTGGTGCATCGAACACAACACGCCAATCAAGCCAATCATCTTGTGTTGCGTCAATCTCGACACCGTGTGGGGCGCATATGGTCTTTAGCTTTGCAATGGTCTTGTTCATGCTGTCTTCCTTCCTGTTTTTAAATTGTACTCAAACCGCAAGCCGCCCAAGCAATCGCGGCAACGGATGTAATCGTAATGCCCTTCCGTCTTCATGGCTGCGTGTACAGTCTTGCCTTCTGCTGCTGAGCTTACAGTATCGACCCAATCCTCTGAGCCACCATCTTTAATTCCAAATATTTTAAAACTTCTACGTGCCATTTTTTTCTCCTTGGTTGGTGGGGGCCGTAGCCCCCCCCGTTGGGTTAGGCGCGGGGGCGATAACAATACCACCCCCCGACTTTGCCTAAATGTAATGCCACTACTCTATCGCCGTAAGAGTTTTTGCTGGATTTGATTGCAAACAATTTGGAAGAGGGTGAGTGGATAAGCGATAACGTGTGCCGCCCAAATTTAAAGATTTTGCTGGTCATATTTTCTCTCCTTGATTGGTGGGGGCCAAAGCCCCCGTTGGGTTAAATTTTGGTGGCTTTTAGAATACCTGACTTGCAGGCTTCGCGGTTCCAATCCGTTGTGCCGATGACATTCCAGCACCACTCTGTTTGTGCTTCTGGATGGCCTTTGTGCCAAGCAACGTAATATTCACCTGTGCAGAAACAGATTGCGCCAACGCCAAAATCTTCTGCCTTAATCGCGTGGTCTTTGCCTCCCAGCCAGTTGGTGGCTCCTGAGTGCCAAGTCCACTTGAAACCAGCTTTACCGCCAGCAACAGGATCAACATTTTGGGGATTGGTAAGCTCTACTTTAAACGTGCTGCCGTTTTTCTCAACGAAGTAACCGTCAGCAGAATTGGCTCTTTTGATGTCGCCAAGCAAGTCACTCTTAACGCCGTCTGTAAAATTGAATACTTTCATTTTCTGTCTCCTTGGATTTTTGAATTTTTGATCTCACCTAATACATATAATGATACCCCAAGATATATCAAGGGGTATCTTTAAATAATTTATTAGTGGGGTGCTTTTATTTCCCAAGCGTAGCCCACACGCTTTCGGCGGTGCTTGGATTTGCGAACGCTGTGCCATTCGCCAGACTGGTTGTCGATGGTCTTGTCGCCCGACACCACAATGTAGTGGCCCGTGATGTTGACCAGATAGGTCTTCTTGCGATCACGGGTTTTGAGCCAAGCCGCCAGCGTAGGATTGTGTCTGGCATACGATCCAACATCACGGCAGTAGTGTAACGTCATGTAAATGCCATTGGCCTCCATGACCGTCTTCATGAGCTTGTTGCTCATGCCTGTGATCTTGTCGCGAAGTGTGTGACACAGGCACACTTCATATGCGGCGTCATAGTGCTGACGCATGAACACAGCAGCGGCGTATGGGCCACACCATGTGCGGCGGCTCTTGCTGGTGCGGAGGGGGGTGTGGGCTTGGGCAGTTCTTGGAAGCATTGGATAGTCTCCATTGGATGGTGGGTGGGTGGGGCCGAAGCCCCGTTGGATTAACAGAGAATAAAATCTCTTTCGGTGAATACTGACCCGTAAAAACGGTCATCTCCGTTTTGAAGCATTTTAAGGCAAGCCCATTCGGCATTGCCGTTATTGTCAAAACGCCAAACGCGCGTTGTGCCGAGTGGTGTCGGCTTTTGTTCAATCCAAACGCCATTGGCGATGGTTGCAAATTTGGCGACGATGCCAGCGGAAGGAGAAAAAGAAACGGTCATGGCGACCTCCGTGTTGTCGCTGAACTCCGCGACCAAGTGAGGCGAGATGCCTCTTTAGTAATTTTGATTTTTTCTCTTACACAATACATATAAGAAATATATCTGGGAATACAGTACCCCCAGATACATTTAATTAATATTTTTATTAATCGTCCAGCAATTCATCAACACGGTTCATGTATATCGCCAGAGCGTGGCCCAAATCTTTGAGCGATGCTTTCTCAGCGCACTCGCGGATAGTCACCCAAGGGTGTGGTCGGCCCTGTGGGTGGCTTGTCACCTTCTCAGTGACCACTGGGGCTGGCACTGGGTCCACTGGCAGGCCAAGGGCATTTGCAGCCTCTGTCCTGTTGTTGAGCCACGCCAGCAGGCTGGGCTTGTCAGTGGGAACTTCAGTCTGCTCCGCGCCAATTGTTTTGGCTTCGGCTTGCGTTCCGACCCACTGGCCTTTTGCGTTGGTATAAAGTTTCATTTTTTGATCCTTTCTAGATCGTTGGATGAGGGGCCGAAGCCCCCCGTTGGATTATGAGTGAAATTTGCGAAGAACATCCCAGTCTGCCGCCAGAGAATATAAGTTGCCTCCATCGCCAGCCGAGCGTTGGTCATAAAGATAAACTAAATCA
>DLZA01000100.1 GCA_003447515.1 Paracoccaceae bacterium | reverse complement strand
GGTTGAAATACTTACAGTTTACGATCATTTTCTAAATAAAATGTGCGGTGCCGGCAAGAGAGTTTGGCTTAGATTAATGGCGCAGCAAATTACAGAGGCATTTCGTATCCCATGAACCCTTTTAAAACAGAAGTAGAGCACTTAGATGGCAAGTTATTGATTGCTATGCCGTCCATGGGGGACCCGCGCTTCAACCGTTCCGTTATCTGTATTTGTGCTCATTCTGGTGACGGTGCGATGGGGTTAATCGTCAACAAGCCTGCTGAGAACCTAAACTTTGGTGATCTTTTGGAACAGCTTGCTATCAAGGCTGCACGCCCGATCGATGGGATCGATGTGCATTATGGCGGCCCTGTGGAACATGGACGCGGGTTTGTGCTGCATTCGCGTGACTATGAAGCCGAGGATGCGACGTTAAATGTCAATGAAACTTTTGGTATGACGGCGACACTTGATATTCTTGACGATATTTCGCAAGGAGTTGGTCCTGACAAGTGTTTATTGGCGCTGGGCTATGCTGGTTGGGGTCCAGGACAGCTGGAGAATGAGATCCGCGACAATGGCTGGATAACCTGTGACGCTAATCCGGCACTAGTATTTTCTGAGGATCACGATGCCAAGTGGAAAGCTGCACTAGATGTTGTTGGCATTGACCCGCGGATGCTTTCAAGCACTGGTGGAAGCGCCTAGGGATCCTCTAAAAGAAAAAACCCTCGAGCGTGCCCGAGGGTTTCAAAGACCTTTTCGGATCTCAGGATGGCCAGGTAACCCTAGACCATGCCTTCACGCTGAAGTTTTTTCCGTGCGAGCTTTCGCGCGCGCCGTACTGCTTCCGCCTTTTCACGGGCTTTTTTAACTGAGGGTTTCTCGTAATGTTGCCGAAGCTTCATTTCACGAAATACGCCTTCACGTTGCAGTTTTTTCTTCAAGGCACGAAGTGCCTGATCGACATTATTGTCACGAACCGATACCTGCATGTGGGGTCACCACCTTTCTAGGTTAAATTTGCATGGGGCAATTTTGACAAAAAGCCCCGTAGTGCAGGAGGTGGCCGTATAGCAAGGATGTGTTATATTGTCCAGCAAGGAGACTTCTATGAACAACGCGCTAAAAACTGAAGAAACACACCTATCTGAAACTCGTGCAAAGTTATTACATGCAGCGGAAGTGCACGTAGTTTTTGATGGTTGGTCCGATGCGACATTTACAGCAGCAGTTGAAGATTCGGGCGTGGATTCAGGGCTGGCGGAGATTGCGTGTCCACGGGGCGGTTTGGATTTGGCTGTCGCCTATCACAAGGCGGGTGATCTCGCCATGGTGGCTGCGTTAGAGGCAGCTGATCTTGGTGCGATGCGGTACTCGGAGCGGGTGGCGTACGGCGTTCGCGTACGGTTAGAAGCTACCGACCGAGAAGCTGTGCAGCGTGGTGTTAGTTTGTTTGCATTACCAATTCATGCAGCAGAAGGAGCGACGCTGGTTTTAGGAACGGTCAGCTTGATCTGGGAAATATTGGGCGATACGAGCACAGATGTGAATTGGTATACTAAGCGGGCAATTCTAGCTGGCGTGTACTCTAGTGTTTTGTTGTTCTGGCTTGGTGATGATAGCTATGAGTCTGCGGACACTTGGGAATTTTTGGATCGGCGCATAAACAACGTGATGCAGATTGAAACGTTCAAGGTTAAGATGCGTGATAACTCGTTGGTGAAGGCCTTTATGTCTGGACCCGGGCGTTTCCTGGAACACATCAAAGCCCCGAGCAAACGGGCACAGACAGACTTTCCGGGCTATATTGCACCCAAAGACTAGCTATGAAATGGTCTCGTAAAGTGGAGGACTATAGATGGCGTTAAGTGACACACAACTTACCTTCTTTAACGGCAAATGGACCGAAGGTAATACGCCCATTTTGGGTGCTGCAGATCACTCTATGTGGCATGGGAACATGGTATTTGACGGGGCTCGGTTTTTTGAGGGTGTGATGCCTGATCTCGCGCATCACTGTGAGCGGGTGGTCGCCTCTGCTGAGACGATGGGTATGCAATCGCCCGTCACTGCTGCAGAGATTGCGGAGTTGGTTCGAGAGGGCGTCAAACGCCTTAATACAGAAGATGCGTATTATCTACGCCCTATGATGTGGTCAGCAGATTGCTTGCCCGGCATCATGGAAGCTGATCCCGAATCAACTCGGTTTGCCGTTTGTTTGGAAAAGATTGCTATGCCGCTAGCAGGCAATATGCCAATGACAGTAAGCCCGTTTCGCCGTCCTGACCCGCGTACCGCGTTAACTACAGCGAAGGCCGCGTGTCTTTATCCGAACAATGCGCGGATAATTACGGAGGCGAAGTCTCGCGGGTTTAAAAATGCTTTGTCTTTGGATTTGGATGGCTACGTGGCTGAATCGGCCACGTCTAATGTGTTTCTAGTCAAAGATGGTGTAGTACGAACACCCTCACATAACGGTACGTTTCTGAACGGTGTAACGCGACGGCGCGTAATTGGTTTACTACGGTCAAATGGGTTTCAAGTGGATGAAGCATCACTTACCGTCGAGAATTTTCGTGATGCGGATGAGATGTTCCTGACGGGCAATGCAGCGAAAGTTTTACCGGTCACCGCGCTCGATGAACGGAAACTTCAACATGGTCCCGTGACGCGAAAAGTGCGAGAATTATATTGGGACTTTGCCCACACTAAGTTTGAGAAAGTAGCACTATGAGCAAAATGAATGTTGTTGAGATTTCGAAACCTGGGGGGCCGGAAGTGTTAGTCCCCGCGGTGCGAGATGTTCCAGAAGTAGGACACGGTGATATCCTTATCAGAGTGACTGCAGCGGGTGTGAACCGCCCTGATGCCTTGCAGCGGGCAGGGGCTTATGACCCGCCCAAAGGTGCATCTGATTTGCCGGGGTTGGAATGTTCAGGCACTATTGCTGCCGTGGGTGCAGGTGTGACGCGCTGGAATGTTAATGATGAAGTTTGCGCTTTGCTGCCTGGTGGTGGCTACGCAGAGTATGTGACTACACCAGCAGATCACGCACTGCCTGTGCCTAAGGGTTTGGATATGGTGCAAGCGGCAGCGCTGTGTGAGACTTATTTCACCGTTTATTCCAACGTATTCATGCGCGGAGACTTGCATGCGGGTGAGGTTTTCCTTGTGCATGGTGGATCATCGGGAATTGGCACTACTGCGATTCAGTTGGCAGCCAAAGCGGGTGCGCGGGTTTTTGCAACGGCTGGGTCTGCAGAGAAATGTGCAAAATGTGTAGAGTTGGGAGCCGAACGAGCCATCAATTATCGGGAGGAAGACTTTGTTGAGGTAATGCAGGCCGAGACTGCAGGTCGTGGTATTGATGTAATCCTCGATATGGTGGGTGGAAACTACATTCCACGCAATGTGAAGGCGTTGGCCATCGGCGGCCGTCTGGTTCAAATTGCGTTTCTAGGTGGGGCGACAGCAGAGTTGAATTTTGCTCAAGTTATGGTGAAGCGATTGACGATCACCGGGAGCACTTTGCGCCCGCAAAGTAATGTGGCGAAAGCCGCAATCGCTCGGAGTTTAGAGACAAAAATTTGGCCCATGCTTGCGGATGGAACGATTGCGCCGGTGATGGACAGCACCTTTCCTTTGGCAGAGGCGGCGATGGCCCATGCGAAGATGGAAACGTCGAAACATATAGGAAAAATTGTGCTCGTGATTTGAGGTTACTATGTCGTCGCTAATTAAGAGACAGGAGTCCTAACTCAAAGAAAAGCGCTATGTCTAAAGCTACTGTGAAACGAAAATTATGATGCTTACACAAAAACAGAAAGACCAGTTTTGGCGCGAAGGAGTGTTGGTTGTTGAGGATGCGGTGACGTCTGATCAGTTGGCTGATTTGCGTGGTGTGTTTGCAGATTGGGTTGAGGAAAGCCGTGGGCAAACCGATGATTATGGAGAGACAATGGATGGGCGGCCTCGATTCGATTTGCAGCCAGGGCATAGTGCCGCGATCCCAGGCTTGCGGCGCGTCCAGTCACCAGAGGAAGTGTCGGATGTCTTTGCCAACACAATGCGCGCAGCTCGTACTGTTGATATGTGTGTGGAATTAATTGGCCCTGCGTTGAGATTTCATCATGGGAAGGTGAATTCAAAAATGCCTGGCACAGCAACAGCGGTGAAATTTCATCAGGATTTTCCATTTCAGCCAATGACGAATGACGACATTATTACGTGTTTGCTATTTTTGGATGATGTGACGTTAGAAAACGGCCCGTTGGAAGTGGTGCCTGGCACGCATAAGGGGCCAATCTATTCCCACTGGCATGGCGGGCGGTTTACAGGAGCTGTAGCAGACTCTGTAAAAGATGAGCACATTGGGAATTTGGTAAAATGTACAGGTAAGGCTGGATCGGTTTGTTTGATGCATGCGCGATTGCTGCATGGGTCTGCCCCTAACAAATCGGACAAACCCCGAACGCTCTACATAACCACATATTACGCCGAGGATGCAATTGAGCTGTCGCCTAACCATTTACCGAGTAGGCTGACCCATGAGATCGTACGCGGTGAGGCATCGGGGAGGGTGCGCTGCACACCATATAACTTAGAACTGCCAGAGGTCCCCACAGATACGAGTTTTTTTGCACAGCAGGAACAAAGCTAAGTTGCGGCAAGGCCACTCAAAATCGGACAATCTGCACGGTCATCGCCTGCACAACTGTCGGCAAGGAGAGTTAATTCATCGCGTAGAGTTTGTAGCTCGCTTAGCTTTGCATCAATTTCTAATATATGATTGAGCGTAATAGCTTTCACGTCAGCGCTGGCGCGGGATTGATCGGAGTATAGAGCCAAAAGATTGCGACAAGTTTTCAACGAAAAGCCAAACGCCCGAGCGCGTCTCACAAAGATAAGACGGCGCAACGCGCGTTCATCGTACAGACGATAGCCTTTGTCCGAGTGACCCTCTGGCATGACCAGTCCGATATCTGAATAGTAACGGATGGTTTTGATGGGCATGTCCGTCTTTTTTGCAGCAGTACCGATGGTATACATGCTTTCACTCTCCAATTGAGAGTCCAATTATACTGAGGGTTGCAAATTCAGCAAAGGATATTGCTACGATTGATATCAATTAATTTGATTATGATAGGTTAGGCAGATTAACCAAAAC
>DLZA01000279.1:14340-17478 GCA_003447515.1 Paracoccaceae bacterium | reverse complement strand
GCCAATGTTGGCGAGAGCCCACAGTTTGGAACTATCATACAAGGGAGTAAAGCACAGCGCGTTCTGGCGGACAAAGCTTATGCCAGCAAAGCAAATCGTGCCGCTCTGAAAGGTAAGCATCGCGATGGTATCTTGCACAAGGCGGTGCGTGGGCGCTTACTGCGCCAATCCCAAAAGCGCTTTAACAAGCTGATCTCCAAGCAGCGCTTTCGCGTCGAACAGTGCTTTGGCACGATGAAGCGGCTTTTTGGGTTACATCGAGCCCGATACTTTGGGCTCGCCAAAACCCACGCACAGATGGTCATGGCCGCCATCTCGCAGAACTTGCTCAAGGCCACAAACAAAATCACCTTAAACAAACAAACCCCCGCAATCGCATAACGCAAACCGACAACACAAATCCGTCCGCTTAAATCGCAGCGGACTGGAAAATACGTCTGCTCAAATCATGAAGCCCCAAAAACGCCATTATGCAGACGTCTTTTTGAGGTCTTACCCAGGCGCTGGGTGGTTGAGCGAACCTCCGCATGGCTGGGTCGCTGCCGCCGCCTGTCAAAAGATTGGGATAAATCTATCGCTAGCGCACAGGCTTGGATCCTCATTGCCCACATTCGACGCGTCACCCGCCATTTCACAAGATCCTGAAAGTAATCGATTAGTTTTGAAACAGACTCTAAGCAACCCAAACTATGTGTTCATCGCCGCCCTGATATCCTCATCTTCCATTTCACGGCCCAGATAGGCCTCAACAACTGCCGGATCATTCTTGACAAATTCGGGGGTGCCTTCAGATATTTTCTGCCCATGATCCAGAACGCTGATCGTATCGCAGGTCGCCATTACCACTTTCAGGATATGCTCAACAACAACAATGGTCAGGTTGTAACGATCCTTTAATGTCATAATAGTATCCATCAAGTTGTCAATATTAGCTGGAGAAAGTCCCGCTCCTGGCTCGTCAAGCAACAGCATTTTTGGACGCATCGCGATTGCCCGACCGAGAGCAAGTAACCGGCGCTGACCACCAGATAATTCAGCCGCTGGGATTTCAGCATGTTCTGCAAGGCCAATAAACTCTAGCAGTTCAAACATCTGTTCTTTAACAATCTGATCTTGGCGACGCACCTCAGATCCATTGAAAAAAGGAGCGAATGGACTGTATTTCGTATGAGGATGGAACCCGACCAGAACATTATCTAGCACACTCAGTTCACCGTAAAGACGCAGTAGCTGAAATGTTCTAGAGAGCCCTTTTCCAGCAATATAATGTGCCGGCTTGCCAGTCACATCAACATTATCAAATTCGATGTAGCTTCCTTTATCCGGTTGATAGACACCAGTCAGGAGATTGAAAAATGTTGACTTTCCCGATCCGTTTGGTCCAATCAGTCCATGCACTTTGTTAGACTCAACTTTGAGACTTACTTCATGAATGGCCTGTAGGCCCCCAAAGCTCTTGCTCAGATTACGAGTTTCTAGCAGTGCCACTCAGTCTCTCCTCACTTCTGCGAATGAACCTGCGATTGCGCCGAAATCCTTCGATCCAGCCTCCAATACCGCGTGGCATGAACAGCACCAACAAAACCATCGAAAGTCCAAATACCAAGGGTTGAATAACAATCGGCCTGTCCATAAAGATGAAAATTAGATCTTTTGTTTGGTCATAAGCAATCGAAACAACGATAGCACCAATGACGCCCCCCCAAACATTGCCAATACCGCCAAGAACGACCATTAGTAAAAGCGTTACCATTTCAATCACTGTGAAATTATTATGATGCAGGTAGCCCGGCGGCATATGTGCAAACAGCGCACCGGCAAGGCCAGCATAAATCGCACTCAAGACAAATGCTAAAAGTTTATATTTCACCACGTTGATGCCGTTAACTGAAGCGGCGATGGTATCCTCTCTAATGGCTTGAAAGGCCCGTCCAGTGGCCGAATGGAGAATTGAAAAAGAGAAATAGATTCCAGCGAGAGCCGCTGTCATCACGAGATAATAATAGCTTGTAAAACTGTCAAAAACGAACGAACCAATACTTGGTGCGGGGATCATCATTAGGCCGGTACTAGACCCAAGGGCCGGTGTCACTGCAATGAAAATCCGCACTGACTCGCCAAGACCCAATGTTGCTAATGCAAGATAAGCGCCCTCGAGGCGCACTGATGGCAAGCCAATAATTAGACCAGCAAAAGCTGTCACAAGTACCGCCATCGGAATGGCCAACCATACTGGCCAACCAAAGCCCAGGGCACCACCAAAACCACCTGGTTCAAGCGCAAGCACCGCTGATGTCACCGCACCAATTGCGTATAGGCCTATATGGCCAACTGTGACCTGTCCACAAAAACCTTTAACAATGTTGAGACCTACGGCCAACAAAATAAAAAGGCAAATACGGTTTGCCAGATCGATCAAATATTCATTGAACAGGGTTGCCAGAACGAATGGAACTGGCAGCAACAAAGCATAAGCAAAAAGCCATGGCAGCAGCCGATGATGTTTTCCCAAGCGCTCAATAAAGTCAGGCACGATTGACAGAAATCCCATTAGAATTACTTCCCTGCGTTACAACTAATTACGAAGTAAATTTCGGAATTGTTGGGGCAGAAAAAATATCTGCCCCGACGTTTGAGTTAGGATTGATTTTATTCGAGGCCAAAATCCTCTTCCATAGTGACACGAGCCAGAACCTCGGTTTCGAAATTCTCGCCGCCTTTAGTGTATCCGATTAGGACAGCCGTTCTGTTACCGTCACGGCACTGAGGTGTTGCGGCAGCACAGAAACTTATTGGTCCAGATGCCAGTCCTTGATAGCCCTTTACGTTCGCAATCGCATCCCGGATCGCGGTGCGATCATTAGCGAGCGAACCGGTAAAAGTAGTATTTTTTAGTGCAATTTCCATAATCCGAACAAGATCGTAGGCTTGTGAAAAATCATGGTCAGGTGCGTGAATGCCATACCGTGTCTTAACCATTTCGTTGAATAATTTGGCAATCGGGCGCTGGTCAGCCGCAGCATAGGCCGCAGAAAAGAATACTCCCTTTGCCGCATCACCAGCAATTTTTGGTACAGGGGCGTTTGAGGCCGAAGATGAGCCAATGCGACGTACTTCTTCGCCAATACCTGCTTCATA
>DLZA01000279.1:0-13989 GCA_003447515.1 Paracoccaceae bacterium | reverse complement strand
GCCCGCGCCATAGTCTCGGCCAGAGCGGCAACCAAGACACCATCCACATTCATGGCTTTAATTTTTTGCATATGTGCACGGAAGTCGACTTCTTTTTCCTGTACGTCAGCTCGATAAGCTGGCTCGACACCAAACTGAGCCTTCATCTGCTTTTCCATATTTGCACAGTCACCGACAGAGGCTGCGTCTGCAGCACAAATGTAGGCGATCTTTGTTCCAATATTCTCCCCCACATACTTAGCGACTACACCACCGTAATATCTACCTGCTACCGGTACACGGAAAACCCATTCGCTTCCCTTTTGTGTGATCTTCGAATTTGTTGAGTGAGGAATCAACTGTGGAACACCCGCTTTTGCGGTCACATCAACGATTGGCAGTGAAACAGAAGAACAGGTTGACCCAAGCAGCAAATGAACCTTTTCTTGGAACACCAACTTGTTGGCATTGGCCACACCTTTGTCTGATTTACACTCATCGTTCATCAGAGTGGCCTTAATCATGTTGCCGTTAATACCGCCAGCTTCATTGATGCCTTTGATTTCATCCATCATCATCTGACCGTAAGCCTGACCGTTTTCACTCACCATCCGCATTGTGATACCTACTCTGATATCCTCTGCAAAAGTGGCTGTTGCAGCAAGGCCAACACCGGTAGTAACAACGCCAGCAAACAACTTATTAAGTAGTTTCATTTTTTCCTCCAGTTTAGTTATAAGGTTTAAATCTCCTCACAGCGATTGTTTTATCACTCGCTATGCCTTTACTTTTGCCTCAACCCCCAGCAATCCTGATGGCTTAAATATCAGGACCAGAATTAAAAGCAAAAATGCGTAAATATCTTTATGGCTTGCTGAGATATAAGCAGCACCTAGGTTCTCAAACACGCCAACCATGATGCCGCCTAAAATTGCACCTGGCAACGAGCCAAAACCACCAACGACAGCAGCAGCAAACGCTTTCATCAGCATTAAATAACCCATTTCAACCTGCACTGATTGCATCGGCCCAATCAGCACACCCGCTGCAGCCCCAAGACCACAGGCTAAGCCAAAAATTAGAGAAATCATTAGAGGCACATTGATGCCCATCAGATAGGCAATGTCCTTATTATGCGCCACTGCCCGAACAGCTAGGCCTGTCTTGGTATAACGAAGGAAATAATGCAGCGCTGCCATCAGAGCGACTGAGATGATAGCTGTGAGCACATAGCTTTCCGGAACCTCAATATCGCCAGGAAAACTCAGACGTGGGATGTAGTCCAGATTAGCGCGGAAAGGCTCAGCTTCTGCACCCCAAATAAAATAGGCGACATTGACTAGTGTCATAGACATACCAAATCCGCAGATGATCATTCCCATGCCGGCTACGGTATAGCCGCCGCCGCCCCGCGTTAAGCGCCGATAGAATACTCGTTCCACCGTCATTCCAAATAGCGCTGTCAGTATCATCGCACCGATTAAAGCGATGGGATATGGCACACTCAATTCTTGTACCAGAACAAGGCCGAAAAACGCACCAAACATATACATCTCACCATGTGCAAAGTGCACGATGTCGAGGCCCGAATAAATCAATGAAATGCCAAGCGCTACAATGCCATAAACAACACCGATGGTGATACCAAAAATAATAAATGCTAACAACGAGTTATAATCAAAATCCATATTATGTTTTCCCCGTTATATCTGCTCAGTTCGTAAGCGCTTTTGATGTATCTGCCACTGAACCGCCAAGGAAGGATTCCTTAACTGCTGGATCACTAATCAACTGTTCAGCCTTACCTTCAATCATAATCACACCATCACGAATGATGTACCCATATTGGGCAAGGATCAGTGCCATTCGAACATTCTGCTCAACTACTAGAATTGTCACACCAGTCTTGGCAATACGGTTGATGTTGGCAAAAATTTCTAAGACAACCTTTGGCGCGAGTGCTGCACTTGGTTCGTCTAACATTAGCATTTTTGGCTTGGCCATAATTCCACGGCCCATTACAAGCATTTGAACTTCACCACCTGACAGAGTCCCAGACATCTGCTTGCGTCGTTCCCGAAGGACTGGAAACATTTCATAAACACGTTCCAAGTCAGCAACAATATCAGTTCGGTCGCGCCGTATATAAGCGCCAAGCATAAGATTTTCTTCGACCGTCATTGCTGGATAGGCCTCTTTGGCCTGAGTTACCTGAACAAGACCAAGACGCACACGCTCATGTGGCTTCATGTTGGAAATATTGACACCATCGAAGAGAACTTTGCCCTCCATCAATGGGATCAGTCCTGATACGGCCTTAAGCAGCGTGGATTTGCCAGTGCCGTTGCCGCCAAGCAGAGTGACGATTCCACCAGTTGGCACGTGCATGTCAATGCCACGTAAAATCTTGAGATTGCCGTAACCCGCGTGCACATCATTGATTTGAAGCACCGGTTTCTTCCTCTAACTTCTAAAACCTATTTTCTAGCTTTCGTATTCAAACTTCAAATACATATGCAGGATTGGCAAGAGCTTATTTAAAATGTCAATAAAATGAATACTAGTTTACTAGATAAAAGAGTAAATTTGATGAAATACAATCATTTTTTATCTTATTTCATGGCCGGAAATTTAGCGAAATAGATCCCATCACCCACTCAATAGAACTGGTTCATCCCAGCAATGATGGCCTTGATCATTGATTCTGGCGGTTTTTTCCACCAACGGTTTTGCGAAAAAATTTCAATTTCGACAGGCCCCTGATAGCCCGCCTCCTCAACTTTATGCCGCAAGTGAACAAGATCAATCTGCCCTTCACCAGGCATTCCACGATCAAACCGCAAATCTCCGGTGTCGGAAAGCCAGTCGGACACATGGTAATTTAAAATAAGTTCGTCCGCTGCTGCAAGCTTTGCGGCGAGGCCGTGTTCCCACCATAACGCGTAGCTATCAATTGCAAGGCCAATCTGATGCGTAGCATCGAGCCGTCGCAATAAAGACAAGGCTTCTTCCAAACTAGAAACCACTGACCGGTTTCCACAGACCATCGGGTGAAGTGGTTCGAAAGCCAACCGCACATTAAATGGCCGAGCAAGTTCATCCGCCGCCGCCAGCAGGGGCAAGACCCGTTCACGCGCCCTTTCAAGCCCTGTTCCATCGGTCAGTTGCAGACCACCTGTGATAACAACCAGCGTGCGCGCATCAAATTTATCGGCGCGCTCAAGCATCATTTTCAAATTGTCTGAACCGGCAAACAGCTCTGCGGCACAGAGTGATTCAGCCACCAGACCGCTTGCATCCCATATCACTTTGGCCGGTGCTTCACCGCAAGCATCAATCATCGGGCTCCACAGGGCCGTACGTTGAATGCCTTGTTTGCCAAATACGTCAAGTGAGTTCATAAAATCACACTGGCCAGATAAGCAGACCTGATGCACACATAAATCCTCCAAACCAAGCCTGCGCATTTTAGCTACCATGTGGCTCGCCCACCGGTTACATCGAACACCTGTCCCGTGGTGAAACTACAAGCGGGCGAGGCAATAAAGGCCGCCATATGGGCAATTTCTTCAGGCGTGCAAAAGCGACCCTTCGGAATGCGGCTTTTCTTGTCAGCGATGTACGCCTCGCTCATCCCGTCGAGCAAATCAGTCACAGCGATCGAGGGCGCGATGCAATTCACAGTAATCTCTGATGGCAACAGTTCTCTCGCCAAACCCTTGGCAAGACCGATAACGCCAGCTTTAGCTGCACCGTAGGGCACCGCCCCGGGATTTCCCTCTTTGCCAGCGATCGACGAGATAATGATGATGCGGCCATGCTCGCGTGTCTGGAAATGGTCAAGCGATGCTTTAACCGTCAGGAACACACCAGTAAGATCAACGCCCATCACTGCATCCCATTCAGTCAATGAATACTCCCACATTGGCTTGGTCGGTCCATTGATACCCGCATTGGCAATAATCCCGTCAATATCTCCAAGACGCTGTAATGACGCAGCAAATCCGGATAGGGTTGCGGCCTCATCCGTAACGTCGACGACCTGAGCGTCGGCAAATATCGAGTTCTCTTGCATATCGCTAACGTCGAGGTCCCAGCCAGAAACCCGAGCACCAAGACTGCTGAACAAGGTGCTGATAGCAAGGCCGATCCCGCGCGCTGCACCGGTTACGATAAAGTTTTGCCCCGCAATGTCCCGTGATAGCTTCATCAAACCCTCCTGATTATTAGCGCCTCTGGAAATACTGGAATTAGCTGTTGGGTACCCATTGCAGAATATGGCTGCCAACAGCAACAAGATCGGTATCTTGATTAGTAACCTCTATCTGCGCCGTTGACCTCCGCCGTTCGATATCAATCTCAGAAATTCTGTAGACGGTGCACACCGTGTCTCCAAGAAACACTGGTTTAAGGAATCTGATTCTATCATAGCCCACAGCAACCGGCGTCTCTTCAGCATCTCGGCAGTGCGCAATCGCCATTGTTGACACAGTCGACATAAAACCGACGAGCAGGGCACCATGTGCCATCAACCGGCCATAGGATGATTTTTCCATATAAACCTTGTTAACATGATTGGGTGAGAAATCACCTGTCAGACCGGCAAATTGGTAAACATCACTCTCCGAAACGGTCTTGGTAAAACTGGCGCTGTCGCCAACCTTCACATAGAAATCAGTCATCTAATATATTTTTCCTGTCTTGGTATGACGAAAGGTCAAGAATTACCCGAGTTCCCTCGGTGGCAGCTCGAACAGCGGCCAGAGTAGCATCCAGAGATCTCGTGCCATTTTCCGCATCGATGATGGGCATTTGTGTACCCTGAACAACGGCGCACAAATGCTGACATTGCTCCACATAAGCATCAACAAAAGGCATCTCTATCACTTCAGACTGAATTTCATCCTGCCAGTTGCCTTCCGAATCCGAATGCGACCACAAGACAAGATTTGGAAATTCCAGCGCACCTTTGGTTCCCATGAAGCGAATAGCATTTTGTCCTGATTTGGGAAATTTTGAATTCTCACCAAGCGCCATTTCCCAAGTCCAAGGTGTAGGAGTGCGATCGGAAAGCACAAAGCTTCCAATCGCACTATTAGCGAATTTCATGGTAATTGCCACTGCATCTTCCTTGGCAAATTTCTGGTCGTGATGAGTAATTTCCGCGGAAACTGTCGCGATATCACCGCAAATGAACCGCAAGAGATCGATCTCGTGAATGAGATTAGTTAAAATTGGCCCCGCCTCTATTTCTCGGCGCCATTGCGGTGCATAATATGGGTCATCTTTGCGAACGGTCCATTGACCAATTACAGCTATCAAAGTGCCAAGCTGACCACTCTGGATTATATCGCGGGCTTTTTCTGTACAGGGGTAATACCGGCGCTGATGTCCAACAAGCACATGACAGCCTTGTTCGTTGGCAAAGCGCGTAATATCTCTTGCCTCCTCGACGGTTGCAGCGATTGGTTTTTCTACCAGCACAGTCAGGCGATGAGTGAGCGCCACCATTACAATCTTGTGATGTTTTTCCGTAGGCGTCGCGATGATCACTGCGTCGATGCCCCCTGCCTGAAACATGCTTTCCGCATCGGCATAGACGGGTATAAAGCGAACCTCTCCAATCTCCGCCGCCACTGGTGATGGATCAGCAATTGCCACAAGACTGATCTCATCAACCTTATCTATCGCTTGAATATGCCTAACACCAATTGATCCTGCGCCGACCAAGCCGATGTTCACAACCTGCATTATACCACGCCCCCATCATCATAAAACAAAGCGGCATGCATCTTTGCCGGTGTCACAACAATCTGTGGTGCAAAACCCATGCGATCAAGTACGTCCCCTTGTACATCGACGCCCGGCGCAATCTCGATCAACTCGACGCCCCCCATAGTCAACTTAAAGACGGCGCGCTCAGTGATATAAATGACACGTTGTCTTTGCGCCAATGCCTGCGGGCCGGAAAAGGTAATCTGTGCTACCTCGTCTACCAATTTGGCAATCCGTCCATGTGCCTTGATCCGCAGTTTACCGTCACCGATCTCCAGCACCGCCCCACCGGTATCAAAAGTACCACAAAACACCACCGTACGGGCATTTTGGGCAATGTCGATGAAGCCACCCGGGCCAACCGTATTGCCTGCCAGCTTGGAGACGTTGACATTTCCATGCCGGTCCATCTCGCCAAACCCCAAAAACGCAATATCAAGCCCGCCTCCAGAATAGAAATCAAACTGTGACGGCCCGTCGATCATGCAGGTCGGGTTCAGCGCATAACCAAACAGGTCTCCATCCATCAATTGGCCACCGTAAGTGCCATGCTCAATCGTCTGGAAGTAGCGCTCTGTATCACCATCACGAGAAATCAGCTTGGCCACCTGATCAGGTATGCCAAAGCCAAAATTGATCACCGACCCCGCAATAAGTTCCTTTTGCGCCCGCCGAGCGATCACCAAACGGGGCGAGAAACCGAGCGGTTGCTCTTGGATATTGTCCCGGTAAGTCTCGCCTGAGAGGGCCGCGTCATAAACTAGGTCATAGCCCTGCCGTTGACATGGATCAATCACAACGGCGTCAACAAGTGCCCCGGGGATGCGCACCTCGCGCGCTTTAAGACTGTTGCGCGGCACTTTGCCCTTAACCTGAAAAATAACTTTTCCACCACTGTTATGCGCCGCAGCAGCCATTGCATAGATGTCAAGGTTTGCCGGCTCCTCTTCGAGCGAGATATTGCCATCTTCATCGGCGTAGCTGCCACGCAGTAGCGCAACAGACACAGGTATTGGCAAGTAACGCAGGTATTCTCTGCCGTCGATCGAGATAATTTCGGTCAAGTCGGCCTTTGCCGCCTCATTCAACCGGCCACCATCTTGCCTTGGGTCAACAAAAGTGCCCAGGCCAACATGGGTGATCAAGCCAGGTCGGCCAGCCGCCACTTCACGCATCAGTTGCATTATGACGCCGCCCGGCAGTACATAAGCCTCAATCTCGTTATCCCGCGCCATTTGTTGCATCCGAGGAGACCAAATCCAATGGCCACCAATCACACGGCTTGTCATGCCAGTATGGGCAAATCGATTCATCCCACGACTTTGCCTATCGCCAATTCCCAGCGCATGAATGCAGGTTAGGTTCCGGGGGTGACCCGTCTTTAAAAAGCGGCGCTCAACCGCCTCATGAAGTGTACTGGCTTCGACCAATCCGCCACCGCCGCCGACCAGTCCAACAACCGCATCATCCTCAATCATCGCTACTGCCGCGTCTGCTGACAAAAAATTCACGCCTGTCATACCTTCTACCCGTAACAATCATAGAGCGAAACATCGCCCTTCATAAGTTGCTTGGCGAGCACCATACGATGGATTTCCGATGAGCCGTCATAAATCCGACTAATTCTAGCGTCTCGAAAGTACCGCTCGATCGGTAAATCGCGGCAATAGCCAGCACCACCAAAAATCTGTACCGCCCGATCAACTACCCGGCCAAGCATTTCAGATGTTTGAACCTTTAACATCGAAATGCCGCCGCGCATTTCCTCTCCCGCATCGATCCGGCTAGCTATTTGCCAAAGCGCAAGACGGCATGCGTTAATCTCCATCGCCGAGTCTGCAAGCATCTGTTGGATCATCTGAAAATCTCCAATAGCCGAGCCAAACTGGCGCCGTTGCTGCGCATATTCAAGGCTCATACCCATCACCATAGTCGCCTTGCCAATGGCACGGGCGGCCACCTGAGCAAGCCGCACCCGTCCAAGTGTCGAATACGCCAGTTTTAGCCCTTGGCCTTCTTGCCCTAGCAAGTGTTGGGGCCCGAGATGAACATCTTCAAAGCGCATTTCGACGTGCGACGTACCACGCAGGCCCATCATTGGCTGGTCCCGGCCAACACTGAATCCCAGCATCCCTTTTTCAACGATAAAGGTCGAAATTCTTTGCGCCGTTGCGGTCGAGTCAGTTACAGCCGTCACCACAAAAAAATCAGAATACTCTCCATCTGAAATAAAGTGTTTTGCCCCATTTAGCACCCAGCCGCCATCTGACCGGGTTGCACGGGTGGTGATTGCCGCTGCGTCTGATCCAGCCTCAGGTTCAGTGAAAGCTACAGAAAATGTACGCTCGCCGCGCACTGCTGGCAAAAGATAGGAATGTTTTTGTTCTGCACTGCCCTCAAGCAGAATTTCATACACATTGCCAAACGCCCTTCTGATGAGTATATCACTGGTGCGTCCAAACTGTTCCTCGGCAATCATCCAATTCAGAACTGACAGCCCACCTCCGCCGTATTCCAAGGGTATGTTGACAGCGTACAGGCCAAGAAGCTGAGATTTCTTGCGGATATCTGCCGCTACAGTATCAGCCAGCATACCAGTTTCTTCAATGTCCTGCTCCAGTGGCTTGAGCTCGCGACGAATAAAAGTCCGTATCGTACTAACCAAGAGCCGCTGTTCCTCGCTAAGCGTTAAATCCATCAAAAATAACCCTTGGTTGCGCCGCCGTCGACACTAATCCCCGCGCCGTGGATGTGACGTGCTTCCTCCCCGCAAAGGAAGCAAACCAGCGCGGCAACGTCATCAGGCCTGCCCAGTCGCCGAATTCCCTCATCGCGCATCCGCTCCTCACGCACCGCCTGGACGGTCTTGCCCTCATGTCTTGCACGTGTGGCAATCAAGGTTTGCAAGCGTTCAGTCTCAGTTTGACCAGGGCTAACCCAGTTTACATTGACGTCATCAACCAGCCCCTGACCTGCCAGCGCCTTAGAATAATTGGCTAGGGCCGCATTCACCGCGCTGCCAACCATAAAGGTATTATCCGGTGTGCGCGCCGCACCGCCGACAATCATTACAATATTACCCTGAGCCGCTTTCAGCATCGGCCAGAATAAGCGCGACAACCGCACCCCGGCATGAAATTTCAAAGCAAACCCATCAAGAAAATCTTCGTCAGGCTGGGTTGGAAAAACCCCACCCTTGGTGGCTCCGGCACTGTGAACAAAGATATCACACACATCAAATTTCTTTGCATGCGCATCAAAAGCCGCCTCGCAACCTGCGAGCGTTCTAAGGTCTGCTGCGTGCCCTTCAATATTCACTGATGAGGCGGTCTTGATGGCGGAGATGGCCGCAGAAAGGTGATCCTCGCTCGATGAAGCGATCATCACATTAACGCCTTGTTTGGCAAGTTGACTGGCAATGGCCAGCCCAATACCCCTTGAACCGCCAGAAATGAATGCTGTTTTTCCTTTGAGCGAAGACATCTTCCGCCTACCTTTCCGTGTAATGTGTTTCAACACCCTTCACCAGGCCATAGAGCGCACGAAGAGTGGGAACAGCCAAACCTGCTTGATCTGCCAATTCCAGTGGTTTTCCATAGATAAACTCGACCTCGCTTGGGCGTTTTGCCAGCACATCGAGACAAAGTGATGACTTATTATCACCGGTCCCGCCGGGTGCCGTCATAAGGTCCAGCCCCTTCACCACCTCGTTCCTGTCGAGCATGACCCCTTGTGAATGGGCGATGGACAGCGCTTCATCCAGCGCATTATGACATACATGACGCAGATCATCGCGTTGCAAGATCTGAGTACTGGTCAGATTTGTCATGCCGGAAACAGCACTCATCGTCAGATTGCCCAACAGCTTTTTCCAAATGTCGGTTTTGATATCGGGGCTAGCATTTGTTTCTAGACCAGCAGCAGTAAAGGTAGCGGCAATCTTGCTGGCCCGTCGTGATAGGCCTCCTCTCCACTCGCCTAAATGGGTCGGAACTCTATCAAAATCTTGCACATGGCCGGGCCCTAACCGTGCGCCGGCCATCGACGTCAAACCGCCAAACACATTTTCTATTCCAAAATGTGCAGCGAGGATATCCTCATTTCCAAGACCGTTCTGAAAGCTAACAAAGATCGCACCAGTACCAGCCAGATGGGCTAGTGCCTTTGCTGCGTCAAAGGTTGCCGTTCCCTTACACTGGAATAGAACAATATCTGCAGTTGCAACTGCGCCAGCATCATATTCAGCTCTGATCTGCTGGTGGCGCTCACCACCAAGGCCTGAAATATGCAGTCCACTTTTCCGGATTGCGTCCACATGTTCCCGGTCATTATCGACCAAAGTTACATCCAGTCCACCCTCGGCAAGAATGGATCCGAACAGCGCACCCATACCACCTGCGCCCACTACCACCACATTTTTGATCGACTCAGTCATTTTCTTGTTCTTCATCACACTTCATTTCACGGGGATTGTCTTCAACCTTTTCAAGAGACCATCAACAGCGTTTAGACCAAGCAGGAAAGAATCTGTGCCAAAGCCAACGATGAGACCATTACTGACTGGAGCCGTCAGACTGATTTCACGAAACGCCTCGCGTTGGTAATTATTGGAGAGATGCACCTCAACCTTGGGTCCATCGAACATCGCAAGGGCGTCACGCAAGGCAATCGATGTGTGGGTATATGCCGCGAGATTGAACAAGATCGCCTTCGCCGTACCGCGAGCCCGCTGAATTTTTGTTACCAGTGCGCCCTCATCATTGGATTGCACTGTTGTGATTTCACGGTCAAGCCTGCTTGCCTGCGCTTCCAATTCAGCTTTGATATCAGCCAGCGTGTCGCTGCCGTAGATATGCGGTTCCCGTGTACCAAGCATATTCAGGTTTGGTCCAAAAATCACCAAAATATCAATCATCGAATTTGCATCCTTCCTGTTAAAAAATATTGCCTAAAATTGCAGCTCAATCCGCCCAATTTCACCAAAATCCGCGGCTACCGCATCCCCAACGGCAAAAGTCTGGGGGACGGTTGCCGCCCCCGTTGAAATAAAGTCTCCCGCTGCCAGCACCTCGCCACGGCTCGCAAGATGATTTACCAGATCAGCCGCGGCCTGAGTCGGAATGCACCGCATATCGCCAAGAAAATTGCCAGCCGGACCACGACGCCCCACCGTCAGGTTGATCTGATGATTCTGAAAATCTATGTCATGCCAATCAGCTACCGGGTCGCCAAAGACAAACCCGATACCACCACCATTATCAGCGATGGTCAAAAGTGAATTCTCTGCTTTACTCACCTCATCGACAAAAAAACGGTTGCCAATGAGCTCGATTGCCGGGTGCAAAATCATCATGCTGGCCATTTCTTCAGCTGTCCATGCGGTTTGCCGAAGTTCAGGAGACGCCAGTAGTCGAAACGCAAACTCCGTCTCGGCACGGGCGTGTGGAAATTGATCGATGGACAAGCGATGACGCGCACCGACAAAAGTCCGAGATGCAAATATCCGTCCGGGTATGACATCTTCATGCCCGTCAAGTTCACGCATTTTTTGGCTTGTGGCACCAACTTTCCAGCCGGCAACAGCTGCGTCAAGCAATCGGTGCATGCCATCCTGCACGAGATAGGCCTCATCTCGGTTATGGGGAAACAGATCACGCTCGAGACGCACTCTATTGGCGGGTTCAGGCCAAGCTCTGGCCAGCAATTCAGCAAGCTGCTCAAGGATAGCTTTGCGCGCCCTGTCCATATCATCCTCCAAAGCTTCAGGAACATTCCTTTATCTGCGCCCAGTCTTGGCAAGACCCAACAGCAATTAGGAAGGATGGCAAAGTCTATAAATGATGGATTTCCCTCAATTGTGAAATCACCTTATTCATTTGGGCGAGAAACCAATTGAAACAAACGAGTCGCATAGTCAGGAAGGAAATTCAAAGCGCGGCAGATTTTCCAGCGTGTAGAGCTGAAAATCTACAACCGGCATAGCGAGTTTGGTAGCATACCCATATTGCACTGCAATAAATTCAATCGCCTGAAATACCTGCTGCAGTGGGTTCGAGTCGATCACTATATCAATCAAACCATCACGCAAATACTCAGCCGAATGCGGGCTGAGATCATGTACAATCTTGGCGGTGGAACGAATTGCCAATTCTTGGCGACCACTTTCTATAACCAATTCAAGAAATGTATTAGTAATTGGACTATAGAGAACTCTGATGTCGTCATTAGCATGCAGTGTGTGAACTATATCAGCCAAAGCGAGTGTTGGAATTTTATCTTGGTAAAAAATGATCAACCTTTCAGATAGCCCAATATCATCAAAGAATTGCCGAAAACCAGAAAACCGCTGCTCTTGTGAATGCGCCAGCGTTTCGGGCGCTATCACCAAAACCTTGCCACCTTTGCGGCAAATGGACTCGCTTATTTTTGCTGCTGATTTTCCAGCATTAAAATTATCGATCCCGACATAGCAATGACGGTCGCTGTTCGAAATGTCAGTGCTGATTGTAACTATCACTGTGCGTTTTGTTAATGTTCTGACAGCCTCAGCAACCTGAGGTAAATTCCCGGCACATAGGATAATCCCATCACGGTTTTCCGCAACCTCGGCCAGATGGCGGGCAAGCTTCGCGGGTTTATCGGCATCGATATGCGTACGGTAAATAGTGACAGGCAAATCCATAAGCTTGCCCACTTGCTGTAAGGCTTTATTCAGACGATCGTAATACGCAGAGTGGCTGCGCGATAATACCGCCTCAACCACAAGGTGGCGACGCCTTTCGGATGGTAAGATCCGTCTTGCACCAAGCATCCTTGCGCTCTCTAGAACCCTTGTTACTGTTTTTTGGCTTACGCCACCGCGCTCGTTTAGGACACGATCAACCGTGGCTATGCCGACGCCAGCATGGCTTGCTATATCTTCTAGGCGGTTATTACGGCGTCTTCTAGTCATCACGGCCTAATCAACGCTGTCTATTCAAAGAGTGATTTAAAAAGCCCAATAGATTGGCGAAACCCGTCTTCAAAATTACCATTTCCAGGGTGATAAACGCTTTCAAACGAAATCACGCCGGTATAACCATCGGCGCGCATTGCATCAGCCATGGGCTGGAACTGGTCTGCCAACTGACCCTCCCCCATGCGCCGCACTTCAAGCGTCGCGCGCGGTGTATCGACCTGCACGTCTTTAATATGGACGTGGCCCAGATAGCCATCTTTCACTTCTTCATATCCTGCCGGGAATGCCCGTTCGTGGCACCAGCAATTGTTTGCAGGATCCCATAGCACCTTAAGCGAACCTTTGGCGTCAAGATCATCGATGAGCTTGCGCCCAGTATAGTTGGAATTGACCATGGTGCCATTACCGGTTTCCACAACCAGCGTCAGCCCTGCATCTTTAATCACCTCAATGGCCGGGGCAATCAGCGGTAGAATCTTGTCCCAAGCCCCATGGGCGACATTCCATTTCTCAGCCCCATTCGACCCCCAAAGAATTTGTTCTTTTTTCGGAGACATGATCCGCACCAACGGGCTGTCAACGATATGGGCCATGTCGATCACGCGTTTCAGCGCATCCATATGTTTTTTGTGCAGCTCATCTCCAGGCACATTAGCCACCGTCATACCAGCAAAAATGTGACGGCTAAGGCAGCTTACCGGTTTGCCGCGATCGCGCAACAAATTGTCAATCTCTCTAATTTCCTGAGCCGAGTGGTCACCCACCTCGCTGTCTCCTACAAATTGCAGTTCTGCATATTCGAGGTCAAATTCATCCATTACATTGACGGTATGAGCAAGGTCGCGACTGATGCCGTCACAAATTAGGCCTAGTTTCATTGTCATATTCCCTTTTCAACGGTGCAGTTCGGCGCCGACGATTTCTTCCATAACCCGAGTACAAACCCAATTGTCGCCCTCAGGGTATTTTGATTTACCCTGATGAAAAATCTGCATCGCAGTTGACGCCATCAAAAGCGGTACACCTAATTCTTCGGCCATATTAAGTGATATGGTCAGGTCTTTATGCATGGTTCCAATGCCAGAACCAGTACCCTCAAATTTGCGATCAATAATGTTTTCCAAAGCACCATTGGCCACGCCACAGCTGGCGCCTGAGGTCGAAAATACGTCGTATAGAGCTTGACCTGACACACCGGCCTTTGCGGCAAGTGCAGCGGCTTCAAATGTTGCGCCAAATATCGAGCCAATTAGGGTTTGCAGGCAAGATTTCATGAC
>DLZA01000417.1:4686-4939 GCA_003447515.1 Paracoccaceae bacterium | reverse complement strand
GCCACGATCACGCTACTTGTCAAACATACAAGTTATGTCTTGGTTCTTATGGCCTGTTCCAAATTGCAGTGGGAAGTTCTCCAAATCGGTACTGCAGGTGGGTCCGATTCCGCTGGCTCTATATGCGCTGTGGCCATAGCGCTGTTTCTTTTGCTGTGCACTACCCTTAGCGCGTTTCTGGTCTTGTTGGTACTGGTGATGTTCCACATGGTGTATGTTATCTGCGTAAGGGTCATTCAGATGGGCCAAGCGA
>DLZA01000417.1:567-4290 GCA_003447515.1 Paracoccaceae bacterium | reverse complement strand
CCGGCCGTTGGCCATGAGTACGCTCGCTGCGTCAAGTAGTCTTTTGCCCTACATAGTGGTGGGCACCGACCCCGTTTGGTTTCCAGTCAAACTTGATCATGCCACCAAAGCGGCTATCGCTTAATTTTCGATGAAGCGAACTGATCCAATATGATCAAGGTTGCGATTGCGCTGCGCGTAATCAATGCCGTATCCCACAACAAATTCGTCGGGAATTTCAAAACCTGTCCACTTTGCAGATATATTTACTTCCCGGCGTGATGGTTTATCCAGTAAAGCACATACTTCAAAGCGCGCAGGATTACGCGACTTTAGCAGGCCGATAACATGTCGCAGTGTGTGACCCGTGTCCACGATATCTTCAACAACTAAAATGTCACGGCCTTCAATATCGCCTCGGAGATCTTTCAAAATCCGTACTTCCCGCGATGAATTCATCCCATCGCCGTAAGATGAAGTTTCAAGAAAATCCACCTCGCAGGGCAGGTCTAATTCGCGTACCAAGTCGGCGATAAACACGAAACTGCCGCGCAGCAGACCCACAACCACCAGCTTATCAGTATCCGCAAAATGCGTCGAAATCTCATTTGCCAAAGTCTCGACTCGAGCCGCAATCGATTTGGCCGAGATCATCTGATCAATGACGTAATTGGTGTGGTCCATGGGGCGAATCCTCTGTGTCCAAGCCTTAAGATACTCACCTTCACAAAAATGTCAGTACCCGCGACAAACAATCTTAGTGACGTATGGACACACACGTCCTAAGTAACGGGCATTATGCCTACACACAGTGAAACCCGCCAAATGCCCTACAGCGCGCAACAGATGTTTGATCTGATTGCTGACATTGGAAAATACCACGAATTTCTGCCGTGGTGTGCGGCCACGCGGATTAAAAAGGAATTGGAACGGGACGGCCATAAAGTGATTGACGCCGATCTTGTTATTTCTTTTAAAGTTTTTCGCGAACGGTTCACCAGTTGCGTGACTATGAAACCCGAAGATGGACGGATTGATGTGGAATACATCGATGGCCCGTTCAAATACCTCTACAATCACTGGAAGTTTACGCCAAACAATGATGGTACGTGCCAGGTGGACTTCCACGTAGATTTTGAATTTAAATCTGCAATCCTGCAGGGACTAATTGGTATCTTGTTTAACGAAGCCATGCGACAAATAGTAAGCGCCTTTGAAAAGCGGGCTAAGGCGCTTTACGGAAACACAGGCATCGCATAAAATGCCTAAATGAATTGGCCTGATAAGCGACTGTGCGACCTTCTAAAAATTGACCACCCGATTGTGCAAGCTCCAATGGCAGGTGCAACCTCGCCGGATATGGCGATTGCGGCGGCGAATGCGGGGGCACTCGGCTCGCTTGGCTGTGCGCTGCAAGCGGCAGATCAAGTCGTCGCGGACGCTAGTGCTGCGCGGGCAGGGACCAACCGCACGCTGAACTACAACTTCTTTGTGCACAGGTCGCCAGTGGATGACCCTGCCAAAACTGCTGCGGCAAAGGCGGTGCTCAAGCCGTGGTACGATATGTTCGGCCTTGGAGAGCCTGCAGAGCCGCGCGAAACCCATCGAACCTTTGACCAAGCCATGTGTGATGTGCTGTTAGATCAGCGCCCCAATGTGGTCAGCTTTCACTTTGGTCTGCCAAACGCGAAATTGGTGCAGCAAATCAAGGATAAAGAGTGCAAGATCCTTACCTCTGCCACCTCTGCTGCCGAAGCCGTCTGGCTGGAACAAAACGGCGCAGACGCCATCATCTCCCAAGGATACGAGGCAGGGGGCCACAACGGTTGGTTTTTACCGCGTAATGGCGCAGATCTTGCAGGCACTATGGCGCTTGTCCCGCGTATCGTGGATGCGGTCAACGTCCCCGTGATCGCCGCAGGCGGCATCGCAGATGGGCGAGGCATTGCTGCGGCCCTTATGCTTGGGGCTGCTGGTGTGCAAATTGGTACGGCCTTTCTGGCAACACCCGAATGCCAATCCCACGATGTACACAAAAGTGCAGTTATTGCTGCGACGGGTGATGACACGATGCACACTGCCGCTTTTTCGGGCCGTGCTGCAAGGACAATCACAAACCCCTACGCTCGTGAAATGGCCAAGGTGATCGACTGGCCCGATTTTCCGCTGTTGAACGCGGCCACAGCACCCATCCGCGCCGCCACCGCCAAAGACGGCAGTGGCGCAGGTTTCGCATTATGGGCAGGACAAGCTGTTGGATTGGCCCGCGCAGAAACCACCTCGGAAGTGATTGAACGTCTGGTGGCGGAAACAAAAGCGCTCCTCTACCGATAAAAGCCGGATACCAGGTCTGGCTTTTGTGTCTAGAGTAATGTGGATCTACGATGAATGATCGTAAGCCCGTTCCCCGTGGGACGTGATGTCGAGACCGTTGAACTCGTCCTCTTCTTCCACGCGGATTGGAAAGATAAAGCTAACAGTTTTGGCAACAATAACTGTCATCACAATCGTAAACACACCCACAATCACGATTCCGCCTAACTGTGCCGCCCAAGACGCGTGCCCAAGTGCTGCCAGCATCACGATGCCAAACATGCCGCCCAAGCCGTGGACAGCAAATACATCGAGAGTATCGTCAATCTTCAGCAGGTTCTTAACCAAGCCACAGGCCTCTTGGCATAGGATGCCCGCAATCGCGCCAATGACCAATGCCTCAGCTGGACCGACAGAACCAGACGCGGGCGTGATCGATGCCAGACCCGCAATAGTGCCAGTGACCATGCCGACCATGGATGATTTGCCATACTTGATGCGTTCCCATAGGGCCCAGCTCAGCGAAGCGGTCGCCGCAGAAATATGTGTCACCGTCAGCGCCATCGCAGCACCGCCATCAGCGGCCAATTGTGAACCTCCGTTAAAGCCGAACCAACCGACCCACAGCATAGATGCACCAATCATTACGAAACCGGGATTGTGCGGCGGCTTTAATTTATCCTTCCGCGCGCCTAGCATTACAGCGATAACCAGCGCGGCCAAACCAGCGGTTTCGTGCACCACTATACCTCCCGCAAAGTCATTCACAGCCTCTCTAAACAACGCGCCTTCACCACCTGACAGAAGTCCGCCCCCCCAGATCCAGTGCACTACTGGCGCGTAAACGAGCAGCATCCACAGGCCGGAAAACGTTAGCACAAAAGCAAAGTTAATGCGTTCAACATACGCTCCAACAATCAGCGCAGGTGTGATTATCGCAAATGTCATTTGAAATGCAAAGAACAGAACCTCAGGGATCGTGCCGGACAGCGTGTCAGCAGTAATGCCCGTCAACATCATTTTTTCGAAACCACCCCAAACCGCGTTTCCCTCACCAAAGGCGATGGAATAGCCAAGTACAAGCCATAGCACTGAAATAAGGCAGGCAATCGCAAAGCATTGCATCAAAACAGAAAGAACATTTCGCGCTCTAACCAATCCGCCGTAAAACAATGCTAAGCCAGGTAAAGTCATAAAGAGAACCAGCGCCGTTGCGACGATGATCCATGCGGTGTCCGCACCATTCATTAGAAACCCTTTCTGATTTTGTTTGGGTGTAGTTGAAGGGCGTGAAATGAGGCGAAAGGGAAAGAGGTTAAATTTTTAGCAGGCATTTCAGGAGTATATATGCATAATAATTATGCAAATATTAGCTCTTTGTATAAAAAAAAATCATTTTATAATCTTGTCTAGCTTTTTATCTCGCAGCGC
>DLZA01000417.1:0-168 GCA_003447515.1 Paracoccaceae bacterium | reverse complement strand
AGTGCAGGTTACCGTCACCTCCGGTGTGGCCAACCCAAAACACACGCGACCCTCTGGTTTATACTCTGACCCACCAGGTCCAGCGATTCCCGTAATGCTCACAGCGATATCCGCATGGGAATGGGCTAGCGCACCGGCCGCCATTTCTGCGGCCACGTCCTCGGATAC
>DLZA01000406.1 GCA_003447515.1 Paracoccaceae bacterium | reverse complement strand
AACAAAGGGAAAGGATCAAACGAAGGACACTCGAAGCGCGACGCTTGCATCACAGCATGCGCGCCGCATAATGCAATCAACCGGATGGGCCGAACTCACTCTTAGTTTAAGACGCAATTGGTTCCAAAAACCCTGACGACGGACACGCAATGCCATGGTCGGATACGCAATGTCAAAGTATGCGATGTTGGCGGTCAACCACAGTACACGAACTTTGACTTGGGACAAAGGCGTCCGAGCCACGGCTGTTTGCCCAGGATGGGTCAGCACAGATATGAGTAAGAATTCAAAGACGCGGACCATGGAAACTGAGGACATGACAACCCCGGAAACACTAGCGCATCTTATCCGTATCAATATCGAACTCCCCAACAACGCTGCGGTGGCGGAACTCTTGGTCAATTGTGAGTTTGAAGATGTGTTTTAGGCATTCATTTCGATGGACTGCCCTCCGTAGGAAGCAGAAACACAACAGCTTAGAAATTACGCTTTGCCGTATGAAACGCGAGATTTCGCGGTTTGTACCAATTGAAAGATCAGGTCGCTAACGGCCAAGGAAGGAAAACTGTGAAAAATCTGTCACCTGAAAATCTCTGCGGTTCCAATTTTGGCTACGGCAAGTTCAGCCTCGAAATGTGTCTGAATGACATGGCCGACCTTGGCCTGAAGAAGTTCGAGATGTGGGGTTGGGCACCTCATTTCCATGTCGATCATGTTGGAAAATCCGAAATCGACGGTTTGAATAAGAGCCTGACATCGCGAGGCATGGAACTAGCCTGCTACACCCCGGAACAGATGGTTTACCCCGTGAACATAGCTTCCGCTGACGACACCCTCAGGAGTGCAAGTGTCGCGTTTTTCAAGCGTGCGGCAGAGATTGCGTCGGACCTAAATTGCCCGTTCTTGTTCGTCACCTGCGGATGGGGTTACTACGAAAGGCCGACCGGGGCGGCTTGGAAGCGATCCGTTGAGGCGATGAATGAGATATGCACATACGCGGCGACATTGGGAGTGACCTGCATAACTGAATCTCTTCAGCCACAGGAAACCAACCTCGTTCTGACAGCGCAAGAGGTCAAAAAATACCTTGATGACGTCGGAGCGCCCAACCTGAAGACCGCGCTCGACACAGGGGCTATGGCAATTCAGGGCGAGGAACCCAAAGAGCATTTCGATCTTTATGGCGACAAAATTGTCCATTGTCATTTCGTAGATGCTGTACCGCGTTCCGTCTCTCACCTCGTTTGGGGTGACGGTGAACTGCCGATGGACGCCTACCTGCAATACATGGATGACCAAGGATACAGTGGACTTTTGACCGTGGAAATGAACCCTGGTCGATACGGCAAGGACCCGACAAAGTTCCTGAAAGACTCAGTCGAGCGTCTGTCCAAGGCACTTTGTTAAGATTTTTGGCTACATGAGTTTCTCCCACGACGCTTGCGTCGTACTTGGCTGGCATTCAAATTTTTTGGAATGCCAGCCTTCTTTCTCTGATTCTGGAAACACAGAGCGGACGGGTGATGGCTTCGCGCAATAGCTTTATTCAAGGTATCGGGTTACGCTTACTGGCTGCTTTCCTGCTAACGGCGATGTCTGCTGCTGTGCATGGCGCTGCAAAAACCGTTCCTATCGGACAAATTATGTTTTGGCGTTCGGCTTTGGCGCTAATCCCAATTTGTCTCTACATGATATGGTTAGGAGACTTTCCGAACGGCCTCAAAGCCTCCCAGCCGCGGAAATTTCCTAGGTCATAAACCTAGATGCAAAGGGCAGGGAAGCTGCACCGACTGCTTTGGGCGCAACTTCAAGCCCGCCAACAATTGCAGAAAGGTTCGTTGTGTCGTTAATGAGGTAACTACAGATTTCACGGCAAATCTCAGGCGGTATGTATGACGACAAAACAACCGTTGTAACATCTACAAACTGACCAAGTTCGGCTAACTTTGCCTTGATCAGTTCGACGCATTTTTTCTGCCATTCTGCAAGTGCGGCATCAAAGTTACCAAGGCCTTGAGATCGCTCCCAAAGTTCATCGGCATACACTGCATTTGATCCAAGCCCACGTTCCAACTCCAGTAGTCCGACGTCATATGGCTTTGTCGAAGCAGCGTTGTAAATTTGGTGGTTTAGGATCAACCGCGAGTGGACCTTTGCACCAATGTAAAAGAAGAGATAATTGTCCAGATCTCTTGCCGCGCCGAAGAGGCTTTCTCCACCAGCCGCGGCGGTAACATCGTTTTGGAGAAAAACCTCCAAATCGATTTCACTTTCTAATTGCTTTCTCAGCCTATCAAGTGGTTCAGAATCTTCGAATAGATCGGGCAAAGCTAAGCCTATGCCAGCGACCCGTATCCGCCTTTTTACGGATAATTCAGCAAGAATGTCTTGTGTGGTTGTGAAAATGTCAGGGTGAACATGATGGTCGCCAGCAGTCTCATGTTGCAGTGTTTTATGAACAACGACGGTGCCCACGAAGTCTATCAAGACCACCTCAGTCTTTCTGAAACCGATGCTAATACCAATAGAGAATGCACCCTCTGGGTTCAGCGACATTGGTATGGTGGGTGGGCCAACGCGGCCTTTTTGTGCCTTGCCTTTGGCTACTAAACCTTCTTTTTCGAGTGAGCGAACTATGACTGAAATTGTTTGGGCAGAAAGTCCTGTCTTCTCGCCGATGGCTAAGCGGGAAGTGCCGCCATGTTGTAGTAGCAAGGCTAAAACAAGCCTCTCGTTATGGCTACGAACACTAACCGCGTTTAGGCCATTTACTCTGTCCGCAATGCGGATCGGGTTGGGGGGAGAAAATCTCATATCAGGCATGTTGCAATCCCCTGTTCATTCCAGCATTTACAGTCACTGCGCACCGGCCCAACCGATTGCTTCAATTTCTTGTGCTAGCGCATTTCCCAACGCAAGATTAGCAGCAGCGCTCATATGGAACCCATCAGCAGGATCACATTCACCGATAGTAGCCGCGTCAAAGAAATGCACCTCTAGCGAGTCTGCCATTATTTCAAATTGTAAGGCGAGCGCTCGCGATTTTTCTGGAGCACCGTCAAAAATCGCGTTCCACTCTTTAAGATCATCATGCATCGGGGGAGGGGCAATGATTAAGATTTCCGGAACCTTGCCTTGGGGACCAGGGCACAGCTCCTTTATGTCGTAGACGAGGCAGCCTATTCCCATTGCTACCTCTGAAGCCGGTTGGGAAAATCGCCGTTTTAGATCATTTGTTCCAAGCATAATTATGATCAAGTCCAAGGGCGCATGGCTTTGCATGCAAGGTGTTAAGTATCGACGCCCATTCTTAAATTCACCTTCGACTGGATCATCGCGAATAGTCGTGCGACCACTCAACCCTTCTTCAATCACGCGCCAGTCAGGGCCTAATTTTTCTTGCAGCACACCAGGCCACCGCTCGGCCCAGCCGAAACGTTCAAGAGGGCTTCCTCCTGGTACTTGTCCGTGAGTGTTTGAATCTCCAAAACAAAGAACTGATCTCATACATTGGCCGCCATCTTTGAACTCTATTTTGGGTGGGAAGATGGCAGTCAAACATGCGTACGGCAAGAGGTAATCATTATCCATCAACATTAATAACTGAATAAATATATTAATCATTCAACATGAATAAGTGTTGACGCGGTGAAGAATCTGTGGTGATTTCCGTCGCTATGGAAGCGGGCACGGCATTGATCGGCTTGTTTTCAAGGGAGGACGAAAAAGCAAGATGTGCATCCTTGGAGGAGGCAGTGCGCATCATGAACATCCCGAAAAGCAAAGCGACTGTCTTGTGTCGTACAATAATTGAAGCGCATTCAGCTTGTCTGGGCGCGCAGTGGAGGAAACTTATGACTACTAATTTTAAGAAAGTGGCGTTGGCCGCTCTAATCGCCTCAACAGCACTCGTCGCACCTGCGTTCGCTGAAGATATTATCTTGATGGACGGCGTTGAGCCGCGCCAAGAAAACAACTCAGTCGTCGAAGCAGGGGCGTTCCAAACAGAAGGCCCGTGGAAAATCGCCATGAGCCACTTTGGCGTGAACGCCAACACTTGGACTGTGCAAACGGCGCATGAAGCGCAAGGTGTCGCAGACGGCGACGATCGCATCACTGACTTTATCATGCTTGATGCAAACTTTGACCAAGCAAAACAGGTTGCAGACATTGAAGACCTTATTGCACAAGACCCTGACGTTCTGATTGTTATGCCAGTGACCGGCACATCTGCTGATGCTGGTATTGAAGCCGCTGTAGCGGCGGGTATCCCAGTTATCGTTCATACTGGACGGACCGAAACCCAGGCGTTCACAGTCGAGATTCAAGGCGGGGCAGAAAATTTCGGCCGTGTCATGGGCGACTTCTTGGTGGATCAGCTTGGTGGAACAGGCAACATTTGGGTTTTGCGCGGCTTGCCGTCGCATCCTGAAGATATCAATCGGTATGCAGGCCTTGTACAATCGTTGGAAGGCACTGACATTACGATCACCCAAGAAGAGCACGGCAACTGGGTTTATGATGAAGGCAAACGTGTCTGTGAAACTTTCTACCTAAATGATCCAAATGTTGACGGTATCTGGTCTTCCGGAGCTGATATGACACGTGCCTGTGTTGACGTCTTGAAGCAGTTCGGGGCTGATATTCCTCCGCTTACAGGCGAGGGAAACAATGGCTATTTTGGTCAATGGATCGAAGAAGGTTTCCCATCAATCTCAGCTGAATATAGCCCTGCACAAGCAGCGGCAGGGGTCAGAGCGGCTGTTGCTTTGCTGGAAGGCCAAGAGTTGAACAAGCACTACATCTATGAGCCTGCTGGCTGGGATGTTGCCAAGGCTGGCGAATACTATCGCGATGACCTCACAGCCAATGTTTGGTGGCCGACTGAGTTGCCTGAAGAAACTCTTCAAGAGCTTTACGGCCAGTAAGGCACTTCGAAAAACTACCACTGGGCAGTATTTCCTGCCCAGTGGTCTTTAGTTATTTGGCTGCGAACTTCAAAGTTGCGCTCCAACAAATTCAACTGAGGCAGCGCGTGAACAGTCTTATCAAACTCACAAATATATCTAAAAGCTTCGGGAATAACCAAGCGGTTGATGACGTGACCTTAGAGCTTAATTCAGGAAGTGTTCACGCACTTATGGGCGAGAATGGTGCCGGAAAATCTACTTTGATGAAAATCCTTGCCGGTGTTCATCAACCCGATGTGGGTTCGATTTCTCGGGCTGGGGAAGTGGTGTCTTTAACGTCACCGAAGCTTGCACTCGACTTTGGGATTTCAACGGTATTTCAGGAGTTATCACTCCTTCCGAACCTAACGATTGCCGAAAATATGTTCTTGGGCCGCGAACCAAAGCGGAGCTTCGGAATGATCGATACCAAGCTTATGGAAAGCCAAACGAAAGCTGCATTGGCCGAGCTTGGTTTGACATTGAATCCCTCAACGCTTGTTTCCGAGTTGACCATCGCAGAGCGTCAATTTGTCGAAATTGCCCACGGGATAAAAGCTGATGCGAACATCTTTATCTTGGACGAACCTACCGCTGCTTTGAACGCAGCAGATGTTGGGATGCTCAACAAACACATTCGTCGTATGAAAGACGAAGGCAAAGCTATCGTCTACATCTCGCACCGTATGGACGAGATATTTGATATCTGTGACACCGTTACAGTGATGAAGGACGGCCAGCATGTGGCAACGAAATCCCTTAGTGACATGACTCCTGATTCATTGATCGCCATGATGGTTGGTCGAGAATTGGAAGACCTCTTCCCTGAGCGGAGCGACGCACAAGGCGCTTGCCTGCTTGAGGTCAAACACTTCAAGCTCACGTCGGTTTCACAACCACTATCTCTCAAAGTCCACAAAGGCGAGATCGTCGCTCTTGCTGGATTAGAAGGGCAGGGTCAGCGCGAAATTGTCCGGTCCCTCATTGGTCAACACATACCTTTTGGTGGCACAGTTCGGGTGAAAGACCACGAGATCTCTCTGCCGGTTGCAGCCAATAATGGCATCCGTCAAATGAGCGCACTTGGTCTCGGGTTTGTCCCTGAAGATCGAAAAGATGAGGGCCTTTTCTTAAACCTTCCAATAGCTGACAATATTACCATCGGCCTACATTCCACCGAAGGCGGCCTTGCTCCAGCACGAAAGTATCGTGAAGTCATCGCTGATACGATCAAGAGCATGGCAATCAAGACGTCCAGCGCAAACGCCTCAGTTGCATCACTGTCTGGTGGGAACCAACAAAAGGTTCTGCTCGGTCGTTACTTCGCTTCCGATGTTGATTTACTGGTTATCGAAGAACCAACACGTGGTGTCGATATTGGCGCGAAAGCTGAAATCTACAAGCTGCTCCGCCAGTTTACGGAAAACGGCGGCGGCGTGTTGGTCTTGTCGCGTGAAACTATTGAGTTGATCGGACTATGTGACCGCATTTTGGTCATCCATGACCAAACCATTGTTAGCGAAATGGTAGCCGCTGATGCCACTGAACACAACATATTAGACGCTGCTCTAAGCTCCGGCTCAGACGCCACGGGATCGGTTTAAACCATGACTGCAACTTTAAAGAATATTCTAACCGGAAAAAACTCACGACAAGGATTGTGGATTTTACCACTGATTATTGTCGTGATTGGCTTCGTTTCTCTTTCTGTTTCAACGGAAGACTTCGCAACCAGTCAAAACCTCTCGAACCTCTTAAAGCAGGCCATGCCCTTGATCATTGTCGCTATTGGCCAGATGATTGTGATCTTGTTGGGTGGGATGGACCTTTCAGTTGGCTCGATGATCAGCCTCACAACCGCACTCCTAGCCATTGATGCGCCAGCAGTCGTGACAATTCCCTTGGTCGTCGTTGCGGCGGTGATGGTTGGATTTATTAACGGATTTTCTGTTGTCCGGCTCAATGTTCACCCAATTATCGCGACACTTTCGATGCAATTCATCGTGCTTGGCGTTGCCAAATTGATAAGACCAGTAGCGGGCGGCTCTGTTCCTGAGTTCTTGGTTCAGTGGGTAAACGGTACAATTTTTGGCGTCTCAACAGTTTTCCTTTTGACGCCGATTGTCATCTTGATTGGTTGGAAACTCATCCACGGCTCTCGTTACGGATTACACCTATTTGCGATTGGTGGCGGTGCTGCCGAAGGGCAAGAAGATGCGGCTCATAACTTTGGCATTTCGGATCGCCGCAACATCATCGTGGCCTACATCTGTAGCGCGTTGTTCGCTGCACTAGCCGGTGCCTTCCTAGCTGGACGTATCGCATCCGGTGATCCGAACGTTGGCACGATCTTCGCGCTTGATTCAGTCACAGCCGTAGCTATTGGCGGCACTCAGTTGTCCGGTGGCATCGGCGGATTGCATGGTACCTTGATCGGCGCGCTTTTGATGGCTTTGCTCTCAAACGGCATGAATTTGGCCAATCTTTCAGCGTTCCTTCAAGGCTCGATCAAAGGCGGCATTTTGCTGCTCGTCGTTGCCTTACAATCCCGTAAGAAGATGGGTCTGTAAGCATGAAACTCACATTGAATCCTATGTTTTCTAGCCTTCTGCGTGTTCCACCTGCCTACTTTGTTTTTGCAGCACTGTTCGTCACGCTTTGGGTAACAAAGCCTCAACTGATGAACGTAAACGTTATGGGCGTTTTCGTACGCCAAGTTGCCCCACTCGGTATCTTAGTTCTCGGGCAGCTTTTGGTGATGCGTGTGCGGTCAATTGATCTGTCGGGGGCAGGGGTGCTTTTGATCGTCAACTACATGATGTCATCAGGTATCATGGGCGACATTCACGTGCTGTTCTACATTCCACTTGCCCTGTTGCTCGGCTTGATTGTGGGTCTTGTGAACGGATATTTGATTGGGCGTCGGCGTGTGTCAGCGGTCATAGCGACATTGGCCGTCACCACCATTCTGGCAGGGATCGTACAATTTTTCGCAAGCGGAAAACCTCCCGGTGCGATGCCCGACTTTTACAACGATATTTACAACACCAAGATATGGATTTTTCCCTCACCAGTCGCGTTTTGGATCGTTCTGACTGTTTTAATGTCGGTGTTTCTATCGCGCTTTGTCTTTGGTCGATATGTTGCATCAATTGGCGAAAACCCAACTGCGGCGCATTTCTCAGGGGTTCCCGTCGAACGAACCGTTATCATTGCTCACGTCATGGCCAGCGTCATCGCATCAATTGCGGCCTTGGTACAATCTTCGTCCATTGCAGTTGGTAGTATTCGTGTCGGATTAGAAATGCCGATTGATGCAGTCGCTGCGACCATTTTGGGTGGCGTCGTTTTTGGACGAGGAGAAGGTGGCGTGTGGGGCCCGTTTTTTGGCGTCTTATGCTTTGCACTCTTGTTCGTCGTCATGACCAGCTTTGGTGTGCCTGAGCCTGGTAAGTTAATTGCTCGCGGGCTGATCATTTTGCTTGCTGCAATCCTCTATGGAATGCGCGCAGCTAAATCTTAAAAACCAAATGTGGAGGAATGTCCTTTGACTGACAGCAAATCAATTATGTGTTTCGGTGACTCTCTAACCTGGGGGTGGATTCCTGTGGTCGAAGGTGCACCAACACAACGATACGCGTATGAGAAGCGTTGGACCGGCGTCATGTCCAACGAGCTTGGCAACGACTACAGGATCATCGAAGAAGGCCTTAGTGCAAGAACTACAAGTGCTGATGATCCAAACGATCCGCGTTTGAATGGCAGCGAATATTTGCCATCTGCTTTAGCAAGCCACCTACCACTGGACCTCGTCATTGTCATGCTCGGAACGAACGACACAAAGTCATTCTTCCATCGCACACCTTTCGAAATCGCCAACGGGCTAGGTAAGCTATTGAGCCAGATTGGCGGCTGTGCTGGTGGCGTTGGCACTATGTATCCGGCTCCCAAAACGCTTGTCGTTGCGCCACCTCCCCTCACGGACATGCCACATCCATTTTTCCAAGGGATGTTTGGCGGCGGTCATGAGAAAACCGTACATTTTGCACAGCAATTCCGCGATTTGGCGGACTTCATGAAAGTCGACTTTTTCAATGCGGCTGACGTGATCAGTACCGATGGTTGCGATGGCATTCATTTCACTGAAAAGAACAACGAAACGCTTGGCAAGGCGCTCGCCGTTAAGGTCCGCGAAGTCCTCTCCTGAGTTCGGGCCGAAGCTGCGTTTCGGGTTTTTCTTCCTACCGGGAACGCACGAGGAGGGGCCGAACAGGCGATCTCGGCCCCTCCTTGGAACAACCTGCGATGCAAATTTAGATAGTCAATTAGCGTCCACGAACCCAGCCAAAAATCATACATGCGAGGGCATTTTATGCCGCGAACAGACTTTGACATTTTCATTATTGGTGGTGGCATCAACGGCTGCGGAATTGCGCGAGATGCTGCGGGCAGAGGCCTGAAGGTTGGCCTAGCAGAGATGAACGATCTTGCTTCGGCAACGTCCTCCGCATCAACAAAACTGTTTCATGGTGGATTACGATATCTTGAGTTTTTCGAGTTTCGGCTTGTAAAAGAAGCACTCATCGAGCGTGAAAGATTACTTCGTGCAATGCCCCACATTTCGTGGCCGATGCGTTTTATTCTACCGTATCACAAAGACACGCGTTTCGAGGGAACAACTCCAACATCAAAGATGTTGTCGATGATTATGCCGTGGATGAAAGGCCGGCGGCCTGCCTGGCTCATCCGACTTGGCTTGTTCTTATACGACAACTTAGGACGTGGGGATCTTCTTCCTAAGACTGGAAAGTTGGATCTTTCTAAAGCTGTCGAAGGCGAACCTCTCAAAGACAAGTTTCAAATGGCCTACGAATATTCTGATTGTTGGATAGAAGACTCTCGGCTGGTTGTTCTCAACGCCCGGGACGCCCAGGAGCGAGGCGCTTCAATCTACACGCGAACCAAGGTCGTTTCGGCGCAGCGCCACGATGATTTTTGGGAAGTCGTGTTGGAGGGGGCGATCAATCAAACCATAACGACTAAATCGTTGGTAAATGCAGGCGGACCTTGGGTCGAAGACATAATCCGCTCCAAGGTGAAGCAAAATACAAGTGAGAGCGTGCGCCTCGTGAAAGGCAGCCATATTGTTGTTCCAAAGCTCTTCCAACATGAAAAGTGTTACTTCCTGCAAGGCGAAGACGGACGCATCATCTTTGCAATACCTTATCAAACTGACTTCACTCTGATCGGTACAACAGATGCGGATCATACCGATCCAGATATTCGACCAGTTTGTTCGCATGAGGAAAAAGACTATCTGTGCACATTCGCAAGTAACTATTTCAAAAAAACCGTTTCGACAGATGATATTGTTTGGTCCTACTCCGGTGTACGCCCACTCTATGATGACGGTGCGAGTACGGCCACGCAGGCGACACGCGACTATGTGCTTTCACTTGACGATACTGCAGCCCCAATTCTCAATATTTTTGGTGGAAAAATTACAACGTATCGCATGCTTGCCGAACACGCGATGGAGAAATTTCGCGAAGTGATACCAAACCTTGCTCCATCTTGGACAGCTGGCGTGTCTCTTCCTGGGGGAGATTTTCCTGTTGATGGCTATGAAGACCTGTGTGCCGACATCGCTGACCACTATGAGTTTTTGCCTAAAGCTTGGACCGAAAGACTTGTTCGCGCCTATGGAACAGAAACCTATGATATTTTGGGGACGGCCAAAGAATTGCCCGACCTTGGGCAGGACTTTGGCCACACGCTCACCGCGTGTGAAGTCAGCTGGCTTATGGATAGAGAATACGCGCAAACGTCCGAAGACGTTCTCTGGAGGCGCAGTAAGTTAGGTCTCCGATTGAACAAACAAGATGTTATCGCATTGGACGCATTCATGCTCAAAGGGGCATCCAATTGACTCATATTTTGGCAATTGATCAGGGAACGACGTCAAGCCGAGCGATTATCTTTGATCAAGACATGAAACTTAAAGCTCAAGCACAAGAAGAAATACAACAATTCTTCCCAGCTTCGGGTTGGGTTGAACATGACCCATCGCAGATTTGGTCAACCGTAGCCGCGACAGCTAGAGGAGTGATTGAGAGTGCAAATTTGCATGCCTCTGACATCACTGCGATCGGCATCACTAATCAACGAGAGACAACGATTGTCTGGGATAAGAAAACTGGTGTGCCAATCCATAAGGCAATCGTTTGGCAGGATCGTCGAACTGCCGACTTTTGTGAAGAATTGCGCAAGGCTGGCCATACAGAAATGTTTGCAAAAAGAACCGGCCTCATGGTCGATCCATATTTTTCAGCGACAAAATTGAAATGGATTTTGGATCATGTCGAGGGCGCTAGAGACCGTGCTGTTCGCGGTGAGCTGTTGTTTGGGACGGTTGACAGTTTCCTAATCTGGAAACTGACTGGCGGCCTTGTTCACGCCACCGATGCAACAAATGCCGCACGAACAATGCTCTATGATATTCATAAGGGTTGTTGGAGCAAGACCATCGCCGATCTGTTTGAAATCCCGCTTTGCATGTTGCCAGAGGTAAAAGACAGTGCAGATGATTTTGGGAAGACGAGAGCTGACCTTTTCGGGATGGAAATACCGATATACGGGGTGGCTGGGGATCAACAAGCCGCCACAGTAGGGCAAGCTTGTTTCGAGCCGGGTATGATGAAATCCACCTACGGCACGGGTTGTTTTGCGTTGTTGAACACAGGGGACACACCTGTTGTATCTCGGAACCGTCTATTGACGACGATTGCATATCAGCTTGATGGAAAACCTACTTACGCCCTTGAAGGATCAATATTTGTGGCTGGTGCAGTGGTCCAATGGTTAAGAGACGGTCTCAAAATCATCCGCGATGCTGGTGAGACACAACCATTAGCAGAGAGTTCCGACGCCGATCAGCCAGTCGTTCTTGTACCTGCCTTTACAGGATTGGGCGCACCTTATTGGAGCCCCGAATGTCGTGGAGCAATTTTCGGATTGTCGCGCAATTCTGGTCCTGCCGAACTGGCGCGAGCCGCCTTAGAAAGTGTCGGTTATCAAACTCGCGATCTTTTGGAGGCCATGCTCGACGACTGGCCAGCAGAGCAACAACAAGGTGTCTTGCGTGTTGATGGAGGTATGAGTGCATCATGCTGGGCGATGCAATTCCTTTCCGACATCATTGATGCACCTGTTGATCGTCCAGAGGTGCTTGAAACCACGGCCCTAGGGGCTGCATGGTTGGCGGGCATGAAAGCTGGAATTTATCCTGAAAAGGCAGAATTTTCTCGTTTGTGGGCGTTGGGGAAACAATTCATACCAGCAATGCCGTCTGAGATTAGAGGCAAGAAGTATGCGGCTTGGAAGCGGGCTGTCAAAGCTACACTTACATACTGACAGCTATATATTGAAAAAGATCGGCGAAGTGAGTGTAATAAGGTCAGCAATACTGACTTATTTAACATTGTCTGACGTCAGCACCTATGGGTCCAAATAGGCCGATTTGATAAGAGAGTGTTCTTGGCTCATCGTAACCACCGAGGAGTGGACGATGAGAAAGACA
>DLZA01000401.1:2017-3179 GCA_003447515.1 Paracoccaceae bacterium | reverse complement strand
GTCTCGCATTACGACTACGATATCGGCCATAGTCATTGCTTCGATCTGATCATGAGTAACGTAGACCGTGGTTGTGGCAAGGCGGCGGTGAAGCGCTTTCAACTCCGCCCGCATTTGAACGCGTAGTTTAGCATCCAGGTTTGAGAGTGGCTCATCAAAAAGAAACACCTGTGGCTGGCGTACTATTGCACGTCCCATAGCGACCCGCTGACGTTGCCCGCCCGAAAGCTGTTTGGGCAACCGATGCAAAAGTTCACCGATGCCAAGGATTTCAGCGGCTTCTTTGACGGCGCGCTCAATCTCAACCTTGGATTTCTTTAGAAGCTTCAGCGAGAAGCCCATATTCTGGGCCACAGTCAGATGAGGATAAAGCGCATAGTTTTGAAATACCATCGCGATATTGCGGTCCTTTGGTTCAATATCATTTATTATATTGTCCCCGATATAAATATCTCCACTGGTGATTTCTTCAAGCCCAGCTACCAGACGTAATATGGTCGACTTGCCACAGCCTGACGGGCCAACAAGTGCTACGAAAGCACCGTCAGGGATCGAAAAAGATATTCCGTGTAAAGTCTCCACATCGCCAAAGGATTTCCGCAGTTCGTTGATTTCAACTGTCGCCATATTTTCTTGTTCCCCTAATCTTTCATACCGCTTGCCGCAATGCCTTCAACAAAATTCCTTCTAAGTAACACAAAGGCCAGAACCGACGGTACCATCACAGCTGCTGAAGCAGCACTTAGAAGCGAAAGATCAATTGTGTAGGCACTTTGAAAATTAGCAAGGCCAACCTCGATCGTGAAGGATGCCTTGCGCGTTGTCACGATGATTGGCCAGGCGAATGCTGTCCAGGCTTGAAAAAAAGCGAGAACCGCGAGTGCTGCCAATGGTCCCCTCAGAAGCGGTAGAACAACGTACCAAAAGATCCATAATTCGCCCGCGCCATCGATACGTGCCGCTTCCAATAATTCATCTGGGATCGAGGCGATCACGTTTTGGCGGATCAAAAAAATGCCAAAGCTCATCACTAGATATCCAACCAGCAAACCGCCAATACTGTTCAAAAGTCCAAGTGCTTTCACTTGGAAGTAGAGCGGAATCATATAGACCTCGAAAGGGATAATCGCCGTCGCGAGAAAAAGGACAAAAATGATGTTGA
>DLZA01000401.1:0-1604 GCA_003447515.1 Paracoccaceae bacterium | reverse complement strand
AAGGCAAAACTGTTGAACATCCATTGCAAAAGTGGTGTTTCTGTAAAGACCTTATGAAAATTCTGCAGAGTAGGGTCTTTTGGAAAAAGTGTTGGGGGCCATACCAACATTTCTTGTGGCGTTTTGAAGCCATTTGCTATCAGCAGTATCAGGGGTGTCAGCAACAGAATACAGATTACAAATAGTAAGATATCTAACATAAAATTAGTTCTGCGGACGCGAGCTCTGGCAGACATGGCTACCGACCTCCCTTTCCTCGAAGCAGACCAAATTGGATCATGGTCAGCATTAATACTATTGACAGGAGGATTACGGCTTCGGCTGCCGCATAACCCACGCGAAAATTCTGGAAACTATTCTCCAGCATATCAAGAACCAGCACTCGTACTTGCCGTCCTGGCGCTCCTTGTGTGTCAGAGGCCAGAACATATGCTTGGGCATAAACATTGAAGCCTGAGATCAGTGTGACAACAGATACATAAAGTGTGATCGGCTTTAAAAGCGGGGCAGACATATATAGAAAGCTCTGCACTCCGCTGGCTCCGTCCAGTTGTGCAGCCTCAAAAACCGACTTTGGCAAGTTCCTGAATCCAACTAGATAGATCAGTACCCCGTAGCCGAGCGTTTGCCATGAGACAAGGAGGATAATGCAGATCACTGAAAGCACTGGGTCAAATAGCCAAGGCAATGCGTTGCCACCCAAACCCACAATCACCGCGTTTAAAGGGCCGAGTTTCGCGTCAAAAATCCACTTCCACGCCATAGCTGCAGGCACCAGCGAAACAACGTGTGGTATGAATACGGCAGTCTCGTAAAACCCAGCAAACCGACTGCGCGTTCTGTGATAGATGATAGCTGCAAGGACCAACGACATCGGAATAGTCACTGCCATTGCTCCAAATGCAATGATTGCAGTATTAGAAAGCGCATCCAGAAACTGATTGTCACCAAATAGCTCAATAAAATTTTGAAACCCAACGAATGGTTTGTTCTTTGATAATAAATTCCACTCGTGCATACTTAGGCGTAGTGTTTCAATTATAGGAAACAAGCGTACCCATCCAAAAATAGCAAAGGTCGGCAGGATCGCCATTATCGCGAACCAAAATCTTTTCCGCCTTAGCATACCGCGCTCCTCTGCAGTGTGGCTCCGGCGGCTTCGCCGGAGCCGTATTTAAAGTTTAATTGGCTAGAATACCTGCACGCTTCAAGATCGCATTGGTTTCTTCAGCTGAGGCCTTCAGAACTTCTAACATAGCCGCATCGTTGCCCACGAGAGACTCGTCAGCATAGGCGTCAACCAATTGGGCGGCAAAGCGTGTTAGGATTTCATTGATTGGCTCGATTGAGGGCAGTGTGAAGAAGACATAGTCCTCAGGCAAATCAACAAAGGCTCCAAACTGCGGTTTTGCAGCGACCACGCCGGAGTAATCGACGCCACTCCGGTTTGGCAACCAGCCCACATTATCCAGCATCCAAATTAGATGCTCAGGCTCATTGGCTGCGATAGCGAAATCCCAAGCCGCCGCCTGCGCCTCTTCCGAACCACCCGAAACATATAGATTAACCGGGAGCGCTATAGAACCACGTGGCAAGACCGCTGT
>DLZA01000238.1 GCA_003447515.1 Paracoccaceae bacterium | reverse complement strand
GTTGTTTGCCACAAATGGAGCCATAGCTTGTACTTGCGATTTTACATCCGTGATTCCAGGCTGCATAGTCCAACGATTTAGTGCACCAGAAGCTACATGATGGCCTTCGGATACTACGAAATAAGGTATTTTCAGCTCACCGGCACGAGGAGCTGAGCCGTAAACTACGTGGGAAAATAGAGTTCCAAAAGCGATGTCTGTGTTGTGCTGGGTTGCGAATTTTTCAACCACTTCAGCGCCGCGTTTAGGGTCCGTTCCATCATCTTCCGAAATTACTTCGACGAGACGTCCATTAATTCCGCCCATGTCGTTGATCCGTTTCACTGCTGCCTGCGTTGTCCGGTCATACCAACGGCCGTAGCTTGCGCCTATGCCTGTACGATGAACTTGAAACCCAATTTTGATTGGCTCGCTACTTTGAGCTTGTGCGTAACGGCTCAATAGCGGGGCTGACGCCAGTGCAGCTGCGCCTGTTCCTAGCAGTTTGCGGCGTGTCAGGGTTGGCTTAATCAGTTTCGTCATGATGACCTCCGAGTCGTCTGTTAACTTCGTTCATGGTGAAGTTTGTATGTATACTAACAATTTGTCTACATTTTTTTCGAAGTCTCTGATTACGCCATGTTTAAGAGGCCGTAGCGTCAGTATGGCATGCGATATGATCGCAGTTTAATCTGAATTATTAAGGAGAACTCACTGTATGATCCGTATCGCAAAACCCATAGGGTTGACTTTGGTGCTCTCGGGTTTGGCCGTGTGTTTTGTGTTTATTCTGCCTTTAATTTTTTCAAGCGATAGTTCTGTCATCATTCTTACGCAAATTGCCATCACCATAATATTTGCACTATCTTATAATATGGTTTTAGGGCAGGCGGGAATGCTTAGTTTTGGGCATGCGGTCTATATGGGGATCGGTGGATTTGCGGCGGTGCATGTGATGAACGGTGTGCTGGGCAGCGCTATTCCGCTGCTGATCTTACCCTTGTTTGGTGGGCTATTCTCTCTTGGGGTTGCCTTTATAGTTGGTGGGTTCTCGACACGACGTGGAGGGATATCGTTCGCGATGATTTCTTTGGGTGTGGTAGAACTAGTCGCATCTTTTTCCATTATTATTGTCATGTTTTTTCGTGGTGGTGGAATGTTGTGGGATCGCACCAGCGCACCTCGTTTTTTTGGCATCGATTTCGCACATCAGATTGAGGTGTATTATCTTGTGGCGGGTTGGATGCTGTTGTCAGTGGGAGCAATGTTTTTATTTACTTTGACGCCCATTGGTCGGTTGGCAAACGCGGTGCGTGACAATCCAGAACGAGTTGAATTTGTCGGTTATTCCGCTCATTGGGTGCGGTTTTACTCATTTTGTGGTGCGGGGTTTTTTGCAGGTGTTGCTGGAGCGTTGTCAACGATTACTTTTGAGATCGCAAGTGCAGAAAATTTAACCGTACAGGCCTCTGGTATTATACTTTTGGTTGCATTTTTAGGAGGTGTGGGGGTGTTCTATGGCCCAATTCTTGGGGCGATCGTTTTCACTTTATTGCAGTCCGTGCTGAGCCAACAAACTGACCTGTGGGAGTTGTATGTCGGAGTGCTGTTTCTCATGACGGTGATGTATTTTCCGAGTGGGCTGGCAGGTATTTTGCTGTTGCACACTGTGCCTATAGCAAAGGGGACGGCAGGCATGTTGGTAATGCCTTATCTGCGTTTTTTAGGCCCCGCATTTCTTGGATTATCCGGATGTATAACTTTTGTTGAAATTCTGAACCATGCTCGTAAAGCGATTGTGGGTGGTGAAAAAATGGTGTGGTTTGGAATGTGGATTAATACGGATGACTTTTTGCCATGGTGCGTGGCTCTCGGTTTAGCAGTTTTTGGTATTTGGACTGCGAAACGGCAAGCAAAGATATTGAAAGAGGCTTGGCATACTGCAACAGTGTTGGACTAAGCGCCCTTAGGTGTAGCTAATAACCAAAGTCCAAGTATTGTATATCCTATCATAAAAACGGACAAAGGGATTTGGCTCAAAAGCACACTGCGTCTATTGGTAAAATAGTCGGTTGCAACACGGTGAGAGAGCAAGATTGCAAGCATATGACCGACCACAATTGCGCCCGCTTGAGTTAGGAAAATGGCGCGTTGCGTGGCGAGTGTGTTGAAGAAGCCTGTTGTTACGTAAAATGGTTCAATCCCAAAAAAGTCAGCGCCGCTTTGCCAAGGATCGGACAGAGCTTTGAGCGTGTATTGGCTCTCCACTAGCAGGCTGGGTAAGAAGTGGGCAAAGTGGTAAGCGAAGGCGATTGGTAAAATAGTAAGTGCTTGACGGCGAAAGAGCGCTTTGACGTATTTAAGCGGGCTTGTAACGCGGATGCAGATGTAAAAGATGGCGATTAATAAGAGATTGGCGCTAATCATGCCGAAGACCGTCTCTGTGATAATTGCAGAACGGCCGGGAAATTCGAGCGGGTTGATACCAAGCTGTACAAGCCAGAAGAAGGTTTCGTTAAAACCATCAAATGTGCCTGTTCCAAGCAGTGTAAGCGAAAATAGTGCCATTGTTAGTGGTGGTGTTGTTGCATTAGCGATACGCCAACTTGGAAAACCCAAACGAAAATGACTGTCGCGTGCAAGTGGGGATATCTTTGCCAATAGGCCAAGGAAAACCGTCAGGAACTCGCCCTGCTTGAGCCAATCGCGTCCAAAGATGACCATCATTAAAAACGTGAAAATCCAATAAAGACTGCCAAGGATAGCAAGCTGGATAGGATCTGTTGCTGCTGGGCTTGCAATGCCGTAGGCATTAAATGCAAACAGCAATACAATGGCTGGCCAACAACCTGTTAACATGGGCAATTGCGCGGGTGGTGCGGTTTTCCCCATCAACAGATCATACAGTCCGGACCAAGGGTTGAGCCATGTCCAAAGCATCCCAACTATTCCACAAAGACTGACAAAGCCAACCCAAAATACAGTCCATGTGATCAGTGACATTAGGTTTGCCAATGGGTCG
>DLZA01000002.1:4700-6259 GCA_003447515.1 Paracoccaceae bacterium | reverse complement strand
TAGCGCGTGCGCCGCGGAATGCTGCGATTATCGAGAACGCGCGCTTGCGCTTCTTGCGTTCGTCTTCATCCTCATTGCCGGGCCCAGTGATGACCGAATTGGCAGAAACCTTTGGTGCGCCAGTGGTTGAAGCTTATGGAATGACAGAAGCCGCCCATCAGATGTGCTGTAATCCTATTGAACCGGGCCGTCAGAAACCCGGCGCAGTTGGTCTTCCGGCGGGTCCCGAAGTGCGCATCGCTCATGAGATTGAAAACCGCTTGATTAATGGTGTTGGAGAAATCTCCATCTCTGGCCCGAACGTCACACCTGGTTACGAAGCTAACCCTGAAGCGAACGAAAAGAATTTTTTCGAAGCAGAAGGTAAGCGTTGGTTCCGGACCGGCGATCAAGGGGAGTTTGATGAAGACGGCTATTTGTCTCTTACAGGTCGTTTAAAAGAGATCATTAACCGAGGTGGCGAAAAGATTAGCCCGTTGGAGGTTGACGGCATTCTCTCTGACCATCCAGCGGTTGGGCAATGTGTCACCTTTGCTGTTCCGCATGCTAAACTTGGCGAAGACGTGAGTGCTGCTGTTGTTTTGAAAGAGGGTCAAAGCGCGACGGACCGCGAAATTCGGGATTTCGCAAGTCAACGGCTTGCTGCGTTTAAAGTCCCGCGTAAGATTCTGATTCTTGATGAAATCCCGAAAGGCGCTACTGGCAAACTCCAGCGGATCGGTCTTGCCGAGAAACTCGGTTTGGGCTGAGGAGGTTCCAATGAGAATATGTGTTTTTGGGGCAGGAGCCATCGGCGGATATATGGGCGTTAAGTTGGCAGAATCTGGGGCTGATGTGAGCCTTGTTGCCCGCGGCCCGCATTTGGCTGCGATGAAATCCAATGGGTTGCGCTTGATCGAAGAAACCGGCGAGACGACCGTTACTCCGATTGTGTCTAATGATCCAGCAGACCTTGGGGTGCAGGACTACATCATCGTGACGCTTAAGGCGCATTCTGTTCCTGCTGTTGTGCCCAAAATGGCTCCTCTTATTGGGCCAAACACCACCATTGTTTCTGGAGTTAACGGTGTGCCTTGGTGGTATTTCCATGGTGTTGGCGGCGTGCTTGAAGGCACTCGGCTTGCCTCTGTTGATCCCGGCGATGCGCAGTGGAATGGCTTTGGGCCTGATAAGGTGCTGGGCTGTGTAGTCTATCCTGCTGCAGAAGTGGTTGAGCCAGGTGTAATTAAACACATCGAAGGCAATCGCTTTTCGCTTGGTGAGCCGGATGGGTCTAAATCCGATCGAGCTGTCGCCTTGTCTAAAGCATTGATGTCAGCAGGTTTGAAAGCCCCTGTTCGTCCCAAATTGCGTGACGAAATCTGGGTAAAGCTATGGGGAAATTTGTCGTTCAACCCAATCTCTGCTCTCACGCACGCGACGCTTGATGTTCTTTGCACTGATCCGGGCACACGAGCGGTAGCGCGTGGGATGATGGTTGAAGCGCAAGAGATTGCGGAAAAGCTTGGTGTGAAATTTCCGATTGATGTGGAGCGACGCATTGACGGCGGTGCGGCCGT
>DLZA01000002.1:4064-4357 GCA_003447515.1 Paracoccaceae bacterium | reverse complement strand
GGCGCGCATCGCACGTCTATGTGGCAGGATTTGGATCAGGGTCGTCCAATGGAAATAGATGCGCTGGTTAAGTCCGTGCAGGAGCTCGGAGCACTAACGAAGACCGCAACACCCACCATAGACACGGTTTTGGCTTTGACGCAGCTAAGGGCAAAAACCGCGGGTTTGTATCACCCATAACCCAGCATTTGCTGGCACTGTCAGATTAAACTTGGTTGAAGTGGGCAGGGTGTGTTTGTAGCCTCCGTAAATGACAAAACACTCCCCATCTCGCTATTCAAAACAAGCCCAGA